>JBILYL010000144.1:0-6708 GCA_044377775.1 Bacteroidia bacterium | reverse complement strand
CCTCTTAATGTGGACAGCCGCATTTGGAAAGTATTTATTACTGAAGGGAAATAAAAAAAGGTCAAGTATTTATAACTTAACCTTTTTTATATAAAAGTAATTACCGTATGGCTATAACTTGTGGTGTCACTTTTTCGATTACCTGGATCGCCTGTACTATCTTAACAATCGCTATACTTTCTCTCTCTTCAGCATTTCTCAAATTTGCTAAAACGGATGATGTACTTCTTTGAGCATACGCCTCCTCTCTTAATTCTATTGCAAATCGATAAGAACGAACAGCTGCAAGCAATAATCTTTTTGAATTTATAACAGTACTATCATTTGCATCATAATTGCTTAATATTTCTATGTAGGAAGATTTCAGAAGTTTAAATTCTATCTTGTTGTTATAAGCTAACAATTCGGCTGCCGCTAATTTCCGGACTTCGGCTTTATGAAGCAATTCATTTGCAGTGGTCAACAATCGCGCTTGCTCCTCGCCCCGTTTTAAACCGGCCGACTTTTTAATCAGATTCGCCCTGTCGGAAAGATCTTCGGCTTGGATCAAAAATACAGAAGGATCGTCAACAGCAGAAAATTCTCTTCGCTCTTCTTCGGTGAAACCCGCATATCCTAATACATAATTTTTATTATGCTGAAAAGCCTGGTTAGCTGGTGTTTGGCTTTTTACCACCACATGGATGATCAAAGCCAACAATGATAGAAAGTACATTTTTGTTTTCATAAATTTTATGTTTTAAATATGTTAGTTTTTTCATATAGTATAGATGAATTTAATTTTTTAGTAGAGAATAAGTCTATATGCGTTTCTTAAACACATACAAACAAAGAGTTGTAATTACATCGGCTTGGGGATTTGATGATTTGTACGACTGCATGATATTAAAGTTTTAAAAATTTCATTTAAAAATTCAAACAATGAAAGGTTGAAAAATTCAAACATGATTATGACAACCTTACTTCAAAAACTTCGTAAAAAATCGGAGCCCCCCCCCTCCAAAACAAATGCCCTGATTCTATTGAAAGACACGAAAAATAATTCAAACGATATTTCAGCTAATGATTGTCTGTAATTAAATACAAAGTCGTTGCCTGACTCCTCTTACAATCAAATATTGTGTATTTTTATATAAAACAAAAACAAGAAGAAATACACAAACTATGAAATCTCATTCCATACATGAAATTCAAAAAGAACTTAAAAGTATTGATCACAAAGAATTACTTGAATTGTGTATCCGTTTAGCCAAACACAAAAAAGAGAATAAAGAGTTGTTGTCCTATTTATTGTTTGATGTTAATGATGAGAAAGAATACCTCGAAAAAGTTACAATAGAAATTAATTTACTCTTTGATGAGATTAACAGAAAATCCACCTATACGACAAAAAAGGGACTTCAAAAAGTGGTGAGAAATCTAAGTAAATTCATAAAAAATTCGAGTAAAAAGGAAACAGAACTTGATCTGCGGATTTATTTTTGTAATAAAGTAAGAGCATCTAGGATTAATTTAGATGCAAGTAAAATCATAAGTAATATCTATTATAGGGAAATTGATAAAATAAAAGCGGCTTATTCAAAATTACACGAAGATCTTCAGTACGACTATAAGGAGCAATTAGAAAAGTTAGCGATTGTATAAGAAATGTAGATCTAAAATAGTTTCGCTGCTATTTATGCTGTTTACTAAGGCAAGGGTTGAATAATCAAATGAACTAACCTGATTCGCTTCCACGACATACAATCGATTGTTCACTTCATCAAATTTCATTTTCACGGCAGTATAACCACTCAGGTAAGACGTAACACTATTCATAGAATATTGATACTTGTAGATAATACCGTTGGAATGACCTAATAAATACGTATCCGAATCGAGTTGTAATACACACAATAAACTTCCGGAAGCTAAGGGGAAAGGGTAAGGACTCCATAAATTATTATTTATCCGGTCAAACAATTGAATGGTAGCTTGTCCGCCAATATTGCCAAACACAAATACATTTGAACTGTTTTTTTCACACAATTGTAAAACATCCTGCGCCAGGGGACAATTTTTCTCTTGACTTCCAGTAGGAAAATAGGTCACTAATTTTTTAGACGTTGAGAAAATCTCCTTTTCTTCCGCAATCAAATGACCATCATTAAAACAGATATTTTTAGAATAATATCCCGCAATAGCAGTCGCAGAATAAAATACAGCACCTGAATAATCATACCCCTTAATATTTCCATCATAGCGGCTTACATAACTGTATCTATCGGTATTAAAATAGCCCGTAAAATAAGGATTTGGAGAGACTATGGCTGCAACAGTAAATTTAGGACTGTTATAAAGCAAGGAGTGACCTGTAAAATTCCCAGAAAAGTTTCCGCACATATAAGCTTGCTGGTAATAACTGCTGATTGAAGAAGAAAGATAATCTCCGGAGAAACTGTGAAAAGGAGTTATTGAGGAAAAAGTACTGTCTATATTTGACAAATTTGTTTGTGTACTCGCAGATTTACTCACCAAAAATATTTTTTTCAACTGCTTCGGTATTTCAATGAGATAGATTTTCTGAAACACATTGGAATTGTTTTCTCCGTCTGTTGCTGAAATTTTAATATAATATATTCCAGTCTCCAAATGGATATTATCCAAAAGATATTGAAGGTTTAAAGTCATTGATGGGGAGGTAATAGGTACCGGTACCGAAACGTGTGCAAAACCTTCATTTGCATTCAATAAACTAACAGAAACAGCCGTTAACCTTGTATCGTCTGTAATTGAGGCGTTAACGGCAACATAATCATATACGTTAAAAGACTGGTTTTCGAAAGGAGTGTTAACCTTAATTACAGGCCCCGTTTCATCTATATCCTTTTTACAGGAAATCAGCCCGGTCAGCATTAAAAATATAAGAAGGAAATGTATTTTATTCACACCCGTCATACCATAAAGTTAATCAATTACTACAAAACAAACAATATGTCCTCACAATTATTGTTAATAAGATGTTTAAGGCCTGTTTAAAAATATTTTTTCATAATTAATCTTTCAAATTTTGGTAAATTTGTACTATGACTGATTTTACTACCAAAAACGATATAAACTCCAGAAGAAGAGTGGGCAAGACTGCTACAAACCAACAATTAATGGACATTGGAAAAATGCCTCCACAAGCTGTTGAACTTGAAGAGGCTGTATTGGGTGCATTAATGCTCGAAAAAGATGCACTTACAAATGTTATCGATATTTTAAAACCTCAAAGTTTTTACAAAGATGCTCATTCTCGTATATTTCACGCTATTGAACAATTATTTACACGCTCAGAACCTGTAGATATTCTTACCGTTACTCAGGAATTAAAAAAAACGGGGGAATTAGACCTTGTAGGCGGAGCGTATTATATAACCCAATTAACGAACCGTGTTGCATCAGCAGCAAATGCAGAATATCACGCTCGTATTGTAGCCCAAAAATTTATTCAACGTGAATTAATTCGTATTTCAACAAAAACAATTAACGATGCTTACGAAGATGGATCCGATGTTTTCGACCTCTTGGATAATGCGGAAAAAAACCTGTTTTCGATCGTTGAAGGTAACATCAAGAAGAATTACGACAAAATGAGTACGCTCATTCGTAAAGCCATTGATCAAATTGAGATCACCAAAAATAATAAAGGAAATTTTTCCGGTGTTCCTTCCGGATTAACTGCTCTGGATCGTTTAACTTCCGGTTGGCAAAAATCTGACTTGGTAATTATTGCCGCACGACCGGCAATGGGTAAAACAGCATTGGTATTGACAGTTGCTCGTAATGCAGCTGTTGATTTCAACAAGCCTGTGGCCGTTTTTTCTTTGGAGATGTCATCCCTTCAACTCGTTACACGTTTAATTGCGAGTGAATCCGAACTGTCTTCTGAAAAATTAAAAAAAGGAAACCTGGAGGATTATGAATTCCAACAACTTAACGACAAAATCAGAAAACTGTCTGAAGCTCCATTATTTATTGACGATACACCAGGTCTGTCGGTATTTGAATTACGTGCAAAAGCCCGAAGATTGAAAGAGCAGCATAAAATTGAATTACTAATTGTGGATTACTTGCAATTGATGACTGCAGGTGGTGAAGGGAAAGGAAACCGTGAACAGGAAATTGCAACAATATCCCGTTCTCTCAAAGGATTAGCAAAGGAATTGGAGATACCGGTTATTGCCCTATCTCAATTAAGTCGTGCTGTTGAAACACGAGGTGGTGACAAACGACCGCAACTTTCTGACTTACGTGAATCGGGAGCAATTGAACAGGATGCTGATATGGTAATGTTTATACATCGCCCAGAATATTACAACATTACTGAAGATGAAAATGGCGCATCAACTCTTGGAGTTGCTGAATTGATTATCGCGAAACATAGAAATGGTCCTGTTGATTCTGCCAAAACAAGATACATCGGTCAGTTCACAAAATTCACCGATTTAGATATGCTGGATCAAAACCTCGATTATTCGGGGGCCCCATCCAGACTTTCTCCTGCAACTGATTTTGATTCACAATCTAACTCTGTCATTCGAGGTTCCAAAATGAATGATGTTGAGGAAGATCACCCATTTTAATTAAAAAAATGAAACGTTTTAATCTTGTTATAATCCTGATTATTTTAAGCACACTTGCAAAAGCGTCTTTTATTCTTATCCCTATGGATTTGGATCAAAAAGACCACTTAAAAGCTTATGGTGTTGCTTTTTGGGTACTTAAGCAGGACGTTGAAGTTCATTGGCTTTTGAATTATCGTGGGGGTAGTTTCATGATAAAAGATGCAAAAGAAATTCAAAATGAATGTACTGCCCGTGGGGTTTCATACGAAGTAATTGCCGATTCTAAATCGACTTCAATTCTTAATGAAATCGCGAATCCGGAAGTTAATATGGAAGACGTAAAATTGGAAAAAGCTCCGAAAGTGGCAGTTTATTCCCCAAAAATGAAGCAACCATGGGATGACGCAGTTACTCTCGTTCTTACATATGCAGAAATCCCATATGATATAATCTACGATGAAGATATAATGAAGGAGAAATTACTGACTTACGATTGGCTTCATCTTCACCACGAAGATTTTACCGGACAATATGGAAGATTTTGGTTTGGATATCGAAATGCTTCATGGTACCAAGAGCAACAGCGGAACCTTGAAAACAGCGCAAGAAGTTTAGGATTCAATAAAGTTTCTGAAATGAAGTTGGCCGTTGCAAAAAAAATACGTGACTTTACTTCTGGTGGCGGATTCCTTTTTTCAATGTGCTCTGCCCCTGACAGCTATGATATTGCGCTTGCTGCAGAAGGACTCGATATTTGTGAGTCGATGTTTGATGGTGATGGAACTACTCCGAATTACAATCAAAAATTAGATTATTCAAAAACATTCGCATTCACAAACTTCACACTAAGCACAAATCCCAATGAATACGCAAAATCTAATATAGACACGTATAATACTCGTAAACAAAAATATGGTATTAGTAAAACAAATGATCTCTTTACTCTTTTTGAATATTCTGCCAAATGGGACGTTGTTCCAACTATGCTTTGCCAAAATCATGAACAGATAATTAAAGGTTTTTGGGGGCAAACTGTTGGTTTTGACAAATCATTCATAAAACCGAACATCCTAATTTTAGGGGAGAATAAAGCAGCAAACGAAGCCCGTTATATTCACGGCACATATGGGAAAGGGACTTTCACTTTTTTTAGTGGACATGATCCCGAAGACTATGAACATCGTGTGGAAGATCCCCCAACGGATCTAGCGTTACACCCCAATTCACCGGGATACAGATTAATACTCAATAATATTCTATTTCCTGCTGCGAAAAAGAAAAAACAAAAGACATAATTAAATTTTATGCTTCATATTTTAATAAAAAAAACTGCCCTAAAATGGCAGTTTTTTTTACCGTCAAGTCCAGGAAGAATTGGATCAAAATATCAATTAATATTAGTCGTCAAATCGCCAGGAAATCCCTAATTTGAATGCTCTGTCATTCATTGGGTAACCAGGAGTTATTTGATATTTATTCCCCATCCAACCGCTATTAAGATGATCTATTTTAAAAAATATCCTAACTGATTTTATCTTTGCATTTATAAAAAAATCAATGAAGGGATAATTCCCATACTTTTTATCATCCTGCAGATAAAACTGAGCTGTGGCTGGCATATAAGCATTTGAATAATACTCACTCACAAAAAATAACGAAGCGCCAATTTGAATTATTAATGCTTTCTTCAATAAACTATTTTCATAAAACAATGAGTGTTCGAGTACTAATTTAGGCAATCGAATAATTGTAGAATCTGGCACATTTTGGTAACGGATACTATTATTCAGATGCCAATTGAAAAAACTAAAGTTTTTATACAAATCGGCAGAAAAAACGGGGACTTTACCTTGGTATTGTCTTGAAACGGCATAGTTGTCAAAATAAACAGAATTAGTATATTCTTTATAGCCGATAGCAAAATTAAATTTGTATTTAACTATAGAAAAATTCAAGTCTGCACCATTTTCCAATATTTTCTGAAAACTATTACGCCATCTAAAATGATTGGAAGAATAATTAACATACATAAAATCAGGTGAATAGTTATGGGAGGAGAAATTAAACGCTACAGTAGCTAAACTATCAAAAAGCATTTTTTTAAACGATGCAGATAGAT
>JBILYL010000143.1:0-6710 GCA_044377775.1 Bacteroidia bacterium | reverse complement strand
AAAGTCCGATATCATTAATGGTACTAAAATCTTTTTGTTCAATGGTTTTGATGAGATTTCCAAGCATCATCGGGAATAGCAAAGCCGTTCCACCTGTTAATAAGAGGAATACCATCCCCAGATAAAGTTTCCACTTGTGTTTTCCTGTGTAATTGAAAACCCGCAAGGCCTTTTTTAAAGAGGTTTTATTTATTTTTGCTTTAGGTAAATCGTCTGTTTCTTTAACTTTTCTGGCCATTTATTGAAAATTGAGGTGCAAATGTATGATTTTTTGTTGCTGTCGTATTTATTTACAAATAATCAAGCTGTTTTGTTTAAGGACGGATGAAACGGTTAAATACCTTATAAACGGGTCATTTTTTATATTTGAGCATCAAAATCAAAGAAAAAGTTTGTAGAAATGAAAAAACTTCTATCTTTGCAGTCCGAATTTAAGAAAATTAACTATTAATTAGTTCTTCATTTTGATGAAGAGCATAACATAAGCAAAACGATGAAAGCATTACGTACCTACCAACCGTCAAGAAAAAAGAGAACAAACAAACACGGTTTTCGTGAAAGAATGGCCTCTGCAAATGGACGCAGAGTACTTGCTTCCCGCAGAGCAAAAGGAAGAAAAAAATTAACTGTTTCTGACGAAAAAACACATAAATAGACTCAATTTGATGATTTGTCAATTTGATAATTATATAAAAAATGCTTCTCATCTGAGAAGCATTTTTTTTGCCCTGATGTCTCTGTTTTTCTTGAAAACTTGTTAATAGAATTTTTAAATAAAAGGCGCTTTTATAAGTATTTTCGTGGTCGATAAATGCTGCGTGCATAAATAGATAAAGGTTTTACGCCCTTCTACTCCAATAAGGGTTACGGGTTCGAAATGATAGTTTTAACGAGCATTTTTTCAATTTAACTTGAACCAATTAAATAAATGAACTAAGATATGCCAAGAGATAATTCCATAAAATCAGTTTTAATCATCGGTAGTGGACCGATCGTAATCGGACAAGCATGTGAGTTTGATTATTCAGGTTCACAAGCAGCCCGTTCACTTAAAGAAGAAGGTGTTAAGGTTACCCTGATCAACTCGAATCCGGCTACCATTATGACGGATAAGGTGACTGCGGAGAATATTTATTTGTTACCAATGGAGGTGAAGTCCATCGTGAAGATCTTGGAAGAGAATCCGGATATTGATGCTGTGTTGCCTTCTGTTGGAGGGCAAACAGCTTTGAATCTGGCAATGAAGTGCGATGAAATGGGCATCTGGAAAAAATACGGTGTTCGTATGATCGGTGTTGATATTGAAGCGATTGAAGTTACTGAGGACAGAGAGAAATTTCGTGCACGCATGGAATCTATTGGCGTTGGAATGGCGCCTTCAAAGATCTGCCGCTCTTTCTTAGAAGGTAAAGAGATCGCTCAGGAATTTGGTTTTCCATTGGTGATCCGCCCTTCATTTACACTTGGAGGTAGCGGTGGAGCTGTGGTTTATGTGAAGGAAGAATTTGATAAAGCAATTGACCGCGGTCTGCATACATCTCCGATTCATGAAGTATTGATCGATAAAGCCGTTATGGGCTGGAAAGAATACGAATTGGAATTGTTGCGTGATAGCAACGATAATGTTGTGATCATTTGTTCGATCGAGAATTTTGACCCGATGGGTGTTCATACAGGAGACAGTATTACTGTTGCGCCTGCAATGACCTTGTCGGACAGTACGTTTCAAAAGATGCGTACGCTGGCTATAAAAATGATGCGCAGTATCGGAAACTTTGCCGGTGGTTGTAATGTTCAGTTTGCTGTTAATCCGGATGATTCGGAAGACATTATCGCGATTGAAATCAATCCTCGTGTTTCCCGCTCTTCCGCATTAGCGAGTAAAGCTACAGGTTACCCGATCGCAAAAATTGCAGCGAAACTGGCAATCGGATTTAATCTCGATGAATTAGAAAATCAAATCACAAAATCTACGTCAGCTTTTTTTGAACCTACATTGGATTATGTGATCGTAAAGATTCCCCGTTGGAACTTCGATAAATTCAAAGGTGCGAATCGTGAACTCGGTTTTCAAATGAAATCCGTAGGTGAAGTAATGGGAATCGGACGTTGTTTTCAGGAAGCATTACAAAAAGCCTGTCAATCTTTAGAGATCAAACGTAACGGTTTAGGTGCGGATGGAAGAGAAGTGAAAAATCAGGATGAATTATTAAAAAGTTTAGAACGTCCAAGCTGGAATCGTTTGTTTCATATTTATGATGCGATCAAATTAGGAATCTCTATAAAAACAATTCAAAAATTGACACGTATCGATATGTGGTTTTTGAATCAGATCGAAGAAATGATCTTGTTAGAGAATGAAATATCTAAATATTCATTGCCACAATTGCCTCGTGATATTTTTTATGAAGCAAAACAAAAAGGGTATGCAGACAGACAAATTGCTCATCTTTTAAAATGTTTGGAAAGCGAAGTCTTTAACAAAAGACAAGACTTAAATATAAAACGTGTTTATAAATTAGTGGATACCTGCGCGGCTGAATTCGAGGCGAAAACGCCTTATTATTACAGTACGTTTGAGGATGAAAATGAATCCATCGATTCCGGAAAGAAAAAGATTGTTGTACTTGGAAGCGGTCCGAATCGTATCGGTCAAGGTATCGAGTTTGATTATAGTTGTGTGCACGGTGTGCTTGCAGCTAAAGAAATGGGTTATGAAACCATCATGATCAACTGTAACCCTGAAACGGTTTCAACGGATTTTAATGTGGCAGACAAATTATATTTCGAACCTGTTTTCTGGGAACACATTTACGATATCATCTTAAATGAAAAACCGGAAGGAGTGATCGTTCAGCTTGGCGGACAAACAGCATTGAAGCTTGCAGAGAAATTAGAACGCTACGGAATTAAAATCATTGGTACAGATTATAAATCATTGGATCTGGCGGAAGACAGAGGTAGTTTCTCAAATCTGTTAAAAGAATACAATATTCCTTATCCTAAATTCGGAGTGATCGAGGATGCTGAACAAGCGGTTGAGTTATCTAAAGAATTAGGTTTTCCATTATTGGTTCGTCCTAGTTATGTGTTGGGCGGACAAAATATGAAGATCGTTATCAATGAAAAAGATCTGGAAGAACATGTTGTAAATCTTTTGAAGGATCATCCAGGAAATCAAGTCTTGCTGGATCACTTTTTAGAAAATGCGATAGAGGCGGAGTCCGATTCAATTTGTGATGGAACAGATAATTACATTATCGGAATGATGGAACATATTGAACCTGCTGGAATTCATTCCGGTGATTCGTATGCTGTTCTGCCTCCATTCGATCTGAGTGACAATGTGATCAAGCAAATGGAACAACATACAAAAACGATTGCGATCGCCTTAAAAACAGTCGGATTGTTGAACATCCAATTTGCAATTAAAGATGAGGTGGTTTATATCATCGAAGCGAATCCCCGTGCATCACGCACTGTTCCGTTTATTGCTAAAGCGTATGACGAACCGTATGTTAATTATGCAACAAAAGTAATGTTGGGTGCAAAGGTGAAGGACTTCAAATTTAATCCCCGTAAAAAAGGTTATGCAATAAAAATCCCTGTATTCTCGTATGAAAAATTCCCTGAAGTAACGAAAGAGTTAGGACCGGAAATGAAATCAACAGGAGAAGCAATTTATTTTATTGATGATCTGACGGATGAATTTTTCCACACGATATACTCTGAGCGAAATTTATATTTGAGTAAATAAAATTAAAGTGATCAAACAACAAAGGCTGAAATTTATTTCAGCCTTTGTTGTTTAATGTATTTCGTTGTTTTTATTCCCCTGATTATTTTATTGAACTTTAAAAAAATCACTTTCATTTGAATTAGTGCATTTCAGCCGTTAAGAAACCGAAATTCCAATAAGTTTTCCTATACCAAATGTGATAGCAGCAGCGGCTAATCCAAATAAAACTTGTCTGAGTCCAGAATACCAAACATTTTTTCCCGTAAACAATGTGATAGCGGCACCAATCATAAACAGTCCGATTGCACTCAGGATAACACTAATTACGATTGCTTGCATTCCACTAGTAAACATAAATGGGAAAATAGGAATCACTGCGCCAATTGCAAACAGAATAAAGGAATATACGGCAGCTTCAACAGCAGAACCCTTTAATTCTTCTGCATTTATTCCTAGTTCTTCTTTTACCAATACATCGTGCGCCAGATTTTTATCTTTCATAATTTCAGAAGCCATCTCATGTGCCTGTTCTTCGGGAATACCTTTTGCGATATAGATCAATGCAAGTTCTCTTCTTTCACCTTCAGGGTTTGTTTCGAGTTCTTCCATTTCAATTTGCATTTGATTTTCGTATAATTCCTGAGAACTTTTTACTGAGATCCATTCTCCAAGGGACATGGATAACGCTCCCGCCAAAAGTCCTGCAAGTCCAGCTAATAAAACACCTTCTTGCCCGGAGGTAGCTCCAGCGATTCCCATGATTAAACTAAAGTTAGAAACCAGCCCATCGTTTCCTCCTAATACTGCTGCTCTGATTGCGTTTCCTCCAACTGAACGGTGGCGGCTTTCAAATTTTGAAAGCTGTGTGCCTGTCACATTTTTTTCTTTTTCAAGGATGGAGCGAAGAATTTTTACATGGGTAGTTTCCGTTCCGGTTATTTCCATGCTGTTCTTTTTCTTTGTGGCAATAATGGCATTTGAAATACTTTTTTCAGTTTCCATTAAGGTGCCTAATACATAGTCGTAACCGAATATTTTACCAATAGTGTTTAACGTTTTTGCTCTCCAGGATGGGCGCATTAAATTTTCCAGACTTATGTTCTCTTTTTTTGCAAATGCTTCGGCATGACTTTTTTCAATTTCACTCATTTGTCGGAAAACATTGGCAATCGTCTCATCCGACTCTTTTTCAGCAAGTTTTTGGTAAAGAAAACTTGCATCAATTTCTGTTTGTATATTTTTATTTTTCATTCAGATTGTTGTTTTGAACAGTTTGTTTTTGTTTACTTGTTATTGACCTAAAAAAATGGACACTTCTGCGTTCGTTCCCGGGATTTGTTGATGAGCTATTTTAAGGAAATACCGAATTTGAATTCTCCTGTTATTATTGATAGTGTTATTTATTTCAGCCAGTATTGCAAAGAAAGATCTTTTTAATGCATCAGATGGTATAACTCCAACATGATTTTTATAGTGCATTTCGTTGATAAGTATCACTGCTGGGTTATAAAATCACCAATTGCATTTGTGTAATTTACAAAACCCATCGTTTGTGGAACCGTGCTGTGACCTGCACCCGGAATACGATGCGCTTCTTTGTAGCTTCCCTGATAGTTGTTGTAAACAATAGCGCCATGTGTTTCGATATTTAAAAAATCGTCATCTTCACCATGTACCCATAAGAATGGCTGTGTTACTGATTTTATTTTTTCTCCATTATTGATTTCCAGTGTCGTGAAAAAATCTCCCGGCATAGCCAATCCCGATCCATCCTGAACCATAGTTTCTGCGGAAGCAAAAGGTGCTTCCAAAATTAATTTTTCAGGTTTCATACTCCAGTTTTCAGCACTTAATTTTGTTGCCGGAGCGGTTCCCATGCTAAAGCCATACATGATCAACCGGTCGTTGGATAAACCATTGTTCTTTAACCATTTCAAGGCTGCATCTACATCCGCATATAATCCGTTTTCGCTGGGTTTCCCATCGGACATCCCGTAGCCACGGTAATCGATCATCATAACGCCAAAACGATTTTTACTTTTTGTATTGGCCAATAATTTTGCTCGTTGCCAGTAAAAATCCATGTGATCTTTATTTCCATGGCAATACATGATCACGCTGTCGGTTGCAATTTGAGAAATATCACCTATATAAAGAGCGTAGATTGAAGTAGCATTCGCTTCACCTGACGCTTGTGATGGTAAAGTGAACAAATGTATTAAGCTATCATCAATGTGATAGGACTGGTCTAAAATAAAATCAACTTCTCCGGAATAATTGTCGAGATTATAAGATTCCAGTTTTGAATTGTTGTATAGGTTGTCATCCAGCGTTAAGCAGCCGGAAAACAATAAAATTACTGAAGCAAATAAAATATTTTTCATGTTATTAAATTTTTGTCAATATGAATGAAAGCGGATGTTAAAATTTGCGTGTATACCCTAAGTAAATGCCAAAGGCGCCTTTTGTATTCAGTGGTGTAACATAATCGACCACAAGTTTTTCATTCGATAAGTTGGGTGCAATTATTTTTGCTTCGATGTTAAAATTCCATTTTTTGCCTGAAAAACTATGTCCGACCATCGGCATGAATATCCACTGATTTTTTTGTCTGATCTCATACTGACGTTTAGTTGAAAGTTCAAACCAATTGTCAATGCCAACATAAACAAAGTTCTTGCGTATTCCGTATTCCCAAAATGCATTTAGCGCAAGTTGAGGATAGAGTTTTTTAGCATCTCTGTTTTTATAGATCACATTAATGATCGGAGTAACACTCATTGCCGGAAAATATTCTTTTTGTTGAAGGATTTGTTTGGTAGCACCAATTTCCATCTGAAAATTTCCGAACATCGCGGACGTGATATTCACCGAAGCAAATCCTGTGGTCGTGCTGTCGAATCCATAACCATAGTTTGCGGTAAGAAAAGGAATTGGTATAGTGGCCGTGCCGTATTTGATCAATGGGCCG
>JBILYL010000142.1:0-6727 GCA_044377775.1 Bacteroidia bacterium | reverse complement strand
TAGTTAAATTTTTTATTGTCAGAATTTGTGAATACCATACTTACTTCCGCATCATTTATCAATTCATAACTTGCATTATAAACTTCCGCTTCAAATTCTATCGCTTCATTTTCGAAGAAATTATTTTTCCCAAGTACTTTAAAAAAACTTTTGTCGACTTTCACAGATAAGAATTGTACGGTTTTAGAAATAAACTCATCAAACAACCTATGATTTCCATTAGCAGCATAATCCTGCAAGTGCCAGCGCCAGATCCCTTCACCGTTAAAAATTGCCATTTTCCTCGCCCCCATTTCAGTAAACATCATGAGCGGTGTTTCTGTATCAACGATGCCAATACGCTGGTAGAACAACACATTACTATTGTTATCAGGCTGAAAGGAACCGAAAGGAGCGGCAACAGCAGGAAAGTCTTTAAATGCTTTTCTTAAGTCATCACTTATTGTAAATAAAGGGAAATTTTCTTCCAAAACCGGCTCTACTTCGTTTGTTTTGTTTGTCTTGGAGAATGCGGTAAGATCGTTTCGCAGCATTGAATTCGATCCGGAAAAAGCCCAAACAGGAATATCAGAAGCATTTATTTCGGTGATGATCTTTGTTCCACCATTTTTTGGAGCAGACAAAGAATGCAAAATAACAAGATTGTATTTTTTCAAGGGCTTGTCAAAATTATCTGTTGTAAAACTTTCTACTTCATAATTCTGATTACTTTCAATAGACTGTTTTATAGAGGAAATATCCGGGTGAGGTGCATCAGAAAGGATTAAAATTTTCTGTCTGGCATCCAGCACATCAATAAAAATATCGCGGGCATTGTTTGAAAGGCTCATTTCATCAGCAACGGGAGCTAGTCGGACTTTATAATGCTGCAGACCAACTTCTTTAGCCTGAAGCAAAACGGGAACAGTGACAGTAAATATTTCAGAATTAAAATTAATAATCTGTGTAAACAAAGTTGAAGCACCCTTTGTGATGGTAAGTGTTGAGGATTTTCCTTTTAATTGTTTTGCAGACACAACGATCTCTAAAGGAAATTCATTCCCTAGGTATGCAAGTCGGTTGTGATCAACTTTTGTGAGGATCAGATCTTTTTTAATGGTAGTATCACCCAAAGCAATAGCATATACCGGTAATTTAATTTTGTCGGAAGTAAAAACAGGATTAGAACCTTTATTATACAAACCATCGCTGGCTAAAATAACTGCACCTACATTTCTGTTACTGTATCTTGTCTCTATCTCGTCAAAAAGGGAAGAAATATCTGTTTGTTTTTCATTAAATTTCAAGGAATCAAAAAGGGATAATTCTTTTATTTCATCACCAAATGAATAGGATCTCACCTCATATTTTTCGCTCAGAACATCGCTGAGTTTCTGGATTTTTTTTGCGTATTCATTTTTATAGAACGAAGAATCCTTGCCAACACGAATTGATTCAGAAGCATCCTGAGCAATAATAATAACGGGTTTTTCGACAGTACGATTAATTGTTTTTAATAAGGGGGACAGCAATAGAAAACACAGAATGGTTACAACACAAAAACGAAAAGCAGCCATTGCACGAACCAGCCAAATGGAGCTATCGGTAAACTTCTTATCCTTTCGGTAAAGTACAAATGCATATGCAAAGCCAATAAGCAAGCAAAGAAAACTAAACCAGAAAGGGTAATCGAATACGATGTTCATTGCTTATGTGCAGAAAAGCCGAGAATTTATTTCTTTTTTATTTTGAAACTAAATACGTTAAACTTAAGTAAGCATTCCTCCACAAACATTGATAACTTGTCCGGTGATATAGGCGCTCATGTCGGAAGCTAAAAAAACAGTTGCGTTTGCAACATCATCAGATGTGCCACCACGCTTCAACGGAATAGCATCTCTCCATCCGGCAACAACTTTTGGATCTAAGGCATCCGTCATTTCCGTTTCAATAAATCCGGGAGCGATCGCATTGCTGCGGATATTACGGGAACCTAATTCCAGTGCAACAGATTTAGTAAAGCCAATAATTCCTGCTTTAGATGCAGCATAATTTGATTGTCCGGCATTTCCTTTCACGCCAACAACAGAGCTCATATTAATGATCGAACCTTTGCGTTGTTTCAACATTGGTTTTTGTACGGCTTTTGTCAGATTGAAAACAGATTTTAAATTCGCATTCATCACTTCATCCCACTGTTGTTCACTCATCCGCATCAACAAAGTATCGCGTGTGATACCGGCATTATTAACAAGAACATCAACGGTTCCAAAATCAGTTACAACATTGTTAACAAGCTCTTCAGAGGCTTTAAAATCTGCAGCATCCGAACGATACCCTTTTGCTTTTACTCCAAATGCTTCCAACTCTTTTGCCAAGGCTTCCCCTTTTTCAACAGAAGACAAATAGGTAAATGCAATGTTTGCGCCTTGCTCAGCAAATTTCAAAGCAATACCACGACCGATACCACGAGAAGCACCGGTAATTAAAGCAACTTTTCCTTCTAATAATTTCATACAAGTATAAATTAAATGTTTTTGGTTAATAGGAGAATCAAAGATAAAGTAAAAATCGGGTTGATTTATAAGATTTTTTTAGTCTGATTTCCAGGAGATTGCAAAAATAAACGATAAAAATTAGCACAATCAATAGTATTACTATTATATTTGCATAAAATAACAACAACAATGAACAACTTATTGTCAAACGTTAAAATCAATATTAACGAAAACTTATACCTGAAAGACCCCTATTCAAGTGAATTGGGAAAAAAAATCACGCTTCACTCCTTAGAACTGATCGAAGAGATCGGATTCGAAGCATTTACCTTCCGGAAACTTGGAATTAGAATTGACTCTCCTGAAGCCTCCATCTATAGATACTTTGAAAGCAAAAGCCAACTATTAGCCTATCTGATCTCTTGGTATTGGGGATGGATGGAGTACCGTTTGTTTTTTGAAACAGCGAATATAGTATCAGCAGAGAAGCGATTAGAAAAAGCAATAGGATTGATCACTACAAAAATCCAGGAAAAAGTAATTATTGATGCGATTGATATAAACGTGCTCATCAACATCGTTATTTCTGAATCTTCTAAATCATACTTAACTAAAGATGTTGACAAATCGAATAAGGTTGGGGCTTATATTAATTACAAGCAATTTGTTACACGGATAGCTCAGATTATAAACGAAATAAATCCCAAATACAAATCACCTCACATGCTTACATCAACAATTATTGAAGGAGCTCACCTCCAGGTATTTTTTGCGGAGCATTTACCCGGATTAACAAACAAGCAGAAAACAAATAATTATTTGTTTAAATTTTATTTTGAACTGGCATTACTGGCAATTAAGAAAAAATAGATGAAGACACCCTACCAACGTTTCTGGCTTTTATTAAAACCAGATAAAAAAGAAATTTATCAGGTTTACACCTACTCTTTTTTTAAAGGAATAATTGCACTTTCATTACCTCTCGGAATCCAATCGATCATCAACCTTATACAAGGCGGACGAATATCCGCACACAATTACAAATGGGGAGTAACCGTTGCATTTCCGATTTTATTAAGAAAAGAACGTGGAGATCTACAGATGACAAAAATAAAAATTGAAAATACAAAATATGAAACATTAAATAAGAAGAATGAATTGACAAATAAAATAAAAGCCAACATAAACGAATTCAAAAACTATAAAAACCAAATGGCCATATACAGCAAAAACGTGATTGATTACGAACAATTGTGGAAGGCAGAAATAAAACTATTTGAAGCGGGTGAAAGTTCTTTATTTATGATCAACAGCAGAGAAATGAGCTATATAAATTCGAGGGTTAAACTAAACGAAATAATCAATAAAAAAATGAAGGCCGCATTTGACGCAGAATATTCATCAGGACAATTAAATATACTTTACTAAAA
Organism: Bacteroidia bacterium; assembly: GCA_044377775.1. Taxonomy (GTDB): domain Bacteria; phylum Bacteroidota; class Bacteroidia; order 2-12-FULL-35-15; family 2-12-FULL-35-15; genus 2-12-FULL-35-15. The sequence continues at coordinate 2,820 of JBILYL010000142.1, read as the reverse complement.
TGGAACAACTTGTAACTTCAAACTTTAAACTGGGTATAATCGCGGGCGGACAACTGGCAAAAATGTTGGCATTGGCAGCAAGTAATTGGGATATAAAAACATACATTCTTGACCCCAACGAAACATGCCCTGCACATGCTATATGCTCAAATTTCACTAAAGGAGATTATCTTGATTTTAAAACTGTTTACGATTTTGGAAAGAAAGTAGATCTATTAACATTTGATATTGAAAACATTAATATCGAAGCTCTTCTAAAATTAAAAGAGGAAGGTGTTACAATATATCCGGAGCCGGAAGTATTAAAGATCACCCAGGATAAAGGACTACAAAAAGAGTTCTACAAGAATGAAAAAATAAACAGCCCGGATTATATACTATTCGAATCAAAGGAAGATATATTAAAGGCAATACATGAACAACATCTTCATTTCCCATTTGTACAAAAGCTAAGAACATCCGGTTATGATGGAAAAGGAGTTGAAGTAATAAAAAATGAAGGCGCATTAAAGAAACTCATGGAAGGCCGATCTGTAATAGAAAATCTTGTGAACATAGAAAAAGAGATTTCTGTAATTGTTGCAAGAAACACATTAGGCGAAATAAGATCATTTCCGGCAGTAGAGATGGAATTTAATGAGGAAGCGAATTTAGTCGAACGCTTAATATGTCCTTCATCTATTGATGAAAAAAAATTAAGTGAAGCACAACAATTAGCAGAAACAATTATTGATAAACTTGGAATGACGGGCATATTAGCCGTTGAATTATTTATGGATAGCCAAGGAGAACTATTAGTGAATGAAGTTGCTCCACGCACCCACAATAGTGGTCACCATACCATAGAGAGCTGCATAACATCACAGTACGAACAGCAGTTAAGAGCGATATTAGGTTTTTCTTTAGGCTCAACCAAAATTAAAACACCATCTGTCATGATCAATTTATTAGGAGAAAAAAACAACGAAGGCCCTGTTAAATATGAAGGATTAACAGATTGCATGAAAATAGAAGGGGTTAAAATTCACATCTACGGAAAGAAAGAAACGAAACCATTCCGGAAAATGGGACATGTCACCATTTTAGACAAATCAATTGAGTCTGCGAAAGAAAAAGCAGACAGCGTAAAAACCTTATTAAAAGTAAAATCATGGAACTAACAAAAGTAAGTATCATTATGGGATCAGATTCTGATATGAAGATCATGTCGGAAGCATCAATAATCTTAAATGAATTGAATATTAAAAATGAAATAACCATCGTTTCTGCACATCGCACTCCACATCGTTTATATGATTTTGCAATGAATGCCCATAAGCGGGGAATAGAAGTTGTTATAGCCGGAGCCGGTGGAGCCGCTCATCTGCCAGGTATGGTAGCATCACTCTCCCCTCTTGCCGTGATCGGTGTCCCCATCAAATCCAGCAATTCAGTTGATGGATGGGATTCTATCTTATCCATATTACAAATGCCGGGAGGCGTACCAGTAGCAACCGTTGCACTAAATGGAGCTAAAAACGCGGGGATACTTGCAGCTCAAATACTTTCTGTTGGAGATCCGGAGATCCGAAAATCACTGATCAACTATAAAGAAAAGTTACAAAATGAAGTCTTGAAAAAAGTTAATCAATTAAATCCGAATCTATGATACTACTGAAAATTTCTTCCGAAAATGAGCCGATGATGGAAAATATTGCATCAATTTTATTAACTGAAAACCTTGCTGTTGACATCAACATAAGCAACAATGAAAGGCGATTCAGCATACTGAACTCAAAAATTGAAAGTCGTCCGGTCTTTATTTTAACAGCAAAAACAAAAGCACTTCTTTTTTCAAGAATCGAAAAAAGAATAAAAGAAATTACAACGGAAGTGCTCCCTGAGATCTATTCTCTTCCTATCACAACCATGGAAGTTCAACAAGCCGAGAAAGTAATAAATCAGACACAAAAAATATAATTATTTCAAAAACCGAAAACATTTTTTTAATAAACAATTACTGATACCGAACTTTTAAAACACAATTTGAAAATCAGAATGTTTTGATTATTCCCCCAAAGAAAAAAAAGACGGATGCATCTAAAAAGTAAAAGCATTTGAATTTGGCCAAGATCAGAAGTATAGAGGTCATTTGATTAAATAATTCTAAAAATTGATTATCATAATTATTTTATGGTTGTTAGTTAATTTTACAAAATTTGTATATATTTGAATTACTAATCTCTCAAAATACAGAACAATGAAAAAAATACTTCTACTAAGTACAATGTCGATTCTTGCTACTGCATCATATGCATGGAGAGCGGGTGATGGCGACAAAAAAAACACATTAGAAATACAAGGAAAAGGCTCTGCCAATTCAACCTTTTTGTTTAACAACAACATTTCAGACGCAGGAGATGACCAGAATTACGCTGCAGGATGGGGGTTCAATTATGGCCTTGGTGTTTCGATGTATTTTGGAAATGTAGGATTTGGTGTTGAAGGATTAATGGGAAACCATCGTGGTGCTTATGCTGGTGATATTAAAAACAGTGCAACAGGAACGGTTACAGAGTATACCTCAAGTGTAAATCTTGAAGTGATTCAGATTCCTGTTTTTTTTAAATTAAAAAGTGATATTGGAGCATACTTAGAAGTAGGACCTCAATATAACATGATCTCAAAAGCGACCTATCAATTTTCAGCAGGTGGAGTTGAAACGGACTCTATCATGACAGATGATTATGCAAAGACCTATTTTTCTGCAGTGCTTGGTGTCGGATTTAATATCCCGGTTGCGAAATCTAACTTTTCGGTGCTTGCCGGCTTAAGATTGCA
>JBILYL010000013.1:0-20309 GCA_044377775.1 Bacteroidia bacterium | reverse complement strand
CGGCAAAAGGCAATGGCAGCTTTACATCACAATGATAACCATCAGGATAAACAGAATGAGGAACTACGTAACCGATCATTCCATAATTTATACATTCAATGAAACCTTTCGGGAGATTTTTCAGAATCTCTTTTCTTAACTTTTTCAGCGCTTCGATCCTGTCTTCAGGTAATTCAGATAGATACTTCTCTGGGGTTGTTGCTTTGGATTGCATATTTAAAATAGTTCAGGTAAAAAGGAAAACAAGTACGAAAAAAAAAATTCAATTACAAAAAGAAATTCAAAAATGCAGCATTAGAAAAAGTCCTTTTCTGTCTTACCTGTATTTAAAGAAAAAACCCATTGCATTTCTGCAATGGGAGTTTACTTAATTAGACAAATCTCTCTAAACTAAATCTAATTATTAAAAATTGCCTTGGGCAATGGCTTTTTGTGCAGGATCAGTTGTTGAGTTATCAGCAACAAGAACTCCGTCAACAAATATCTGTACTTGAACTACGTCATGAGAAGGCATCGCATTAGAAGCTGATACCGATAAAAATATTCCAGAAGGACAAGTAAATGCAACAACTTTAGAAGTGCGATTAATTTCTTCATGAGTCATTGCTAAATTTCCATCAGCATCCGGAGCAATATAATCTGCATTTGCAGCACCTGAAGGACATTGAATAAGATATTCAACATCAATTGTTCTAGATGAAGCTGGTGAAGTTTGTGGGTTTGCCTCGTCACCTTTTTTGCAAGAAACGCCTAAAACGCTTGCCAACAAAGCAAAAGCAACAAATACATTTTTCATATTATCAGACTAAATTGTTATTTCCGAGTGCAAAAGTACACTTTTCCTGATACAAAACAAATATTTGTCGTTATATTATTCTTATTTAACGATAAATTAATATTCTGTATCGATAAACAAAAATCACAATGCGCTGACAATCAGCACATCGGCTTTAAAAATAGGTTTCAAAATAAACTAAAGAATCATTAAAGAGGGATGGATTTATTTCATGCTTTCTGACAACTTTCCAAAAGCATCAGAGGTTTCCTTTTTCATTCTATCAATAATTTCAGAGCAAGGCAGTATATCATTTATCAATTCAACACTTTGTCCGGCACACCATAAGGTTTGATAATTTCCAGGCTTAACCGATTGCTCCAGCTTTTTCATCCCACTGAGTTGCACCCACATCTTGAAATACTTTTTTGTTGTGGAATTATTCGACAACATTCGCTCCATCCAATTTTGTTTGTATCCTATTTTCTTTGCAAACGGAGTATTAATGATTGTGCACGGAGTCCCAGAAATCTTTTCAGTAAGCACAATGTCAGTCATATCGGAATTAACAATTGCATTTTTATATTCATCACTCACTCCTGCTTCTTTACTTGCTATAAAACGGGTTCCAATCGAAACACCTGCAGCACCTAAAGATAGCATGGATAAAATACCCGCACCATCCGCAATTCCACCTGCAGCAATAACAGGTATCTCAGGGAAGTTCAGTAGCAATGCAGGAACCAAAATTTGTAAAGGATTCGGCCCTGCATGTCCTCCTGCACCTTGGCCCACAGCGATAAAACCATCACAGCCAGAATCGGCACATTTTTTCGCATGTTCTAGATTGGTAACATCACAAAAAACTTTTGCTCCGTAAGCATGGGCTTTTTCAATAACTTGCTGAGGATTTCCCAAAGACGTAATATAAAAGGGCACTTTTTTGTCCACACAGATCTTCAAATGCTTTTCATACAAAGGATTTGTTTTTTGGACAATCAGATTCACGCCATAGGTTCCATTTACCGAAACCGTTGATTTTGCGACATTCAACTCATCCAACATCAACTCTAACTCATTCCCATTCCGATAATTTAAGGATGGAAAAGCCGCAGCTATTCCACTTTTCATTCCTTCAACGAGCATCTCTTTATTACTCACTAAAAACATTGGTGCCATGATAACGGGAAAATCAATCGATAAAATTTGTGTGAGTTTAGTTTTCATTTGCATTCAATTTTATTGGTGATTATCACTAAATTATTTTATTTTTGGTAATGTAAAAGTACGAAATTCAAAAGGAACTCATTAAACAGATAAAAAAAACCAAACCATGGCTATAACTCGGGTATTCGACATTCTTCCTAAACTCCAAGAAAAATATAAAAAGCCGAATGCTTTAGCGGCAAAAGAAAATGGGAAATGGGTAACTTATTCTACACAAGATTTTATCGACAATGTAAATAATCTTAGCTATGGACTGCTCAATATTGGGATTGAAAAAGAAGACAAAATTGCAATCATAGCTAACAACCGCCCTGAATGGAACTTTACCGATTTCGCCATACAACAATCCGGTGCCGTTAGTGTTCCTATTTACCCGACAATAAGTGAAGGTGATCTAAAATTTATTGTTTCTGATGCGAAAATTAAGTACATTTTTGTTTCCTCAAAGGACATTTATATCAAAGTTAAAAAAGCCGTCGAAGGATCACCAACTGTAAAGGAAATCTATACATTCGATAAAATAGATGGCGCAAAACACTGGTCCGAATTACTGGAAATCGGAAAGAAAAATTCAAAATCTGCTGAAGTAGAAAAAATCAAACAATCGATAAAACCAAATGATCTTCTAACGATACTTTACACTTCCGGAACAACAGGTAATCCAAAAGGAGTAATGCTTTCCCACGACAATCTCATCAGCAATTCGCTTGCCTCTCAAACGCTATGTCCCTTTCAAAGCAATTGGAAAGCACTGAGTTTTTTACCTTTAAATCACGTATATGAACGAATGCTTACAACCCTTTATTTTTATTTGGGTATTTCTATTTATTATGCTGAAAGCATTGAATCTATTGGTGAAAACTTAAAAGAAGTAAAGCCGGAAGTGTTTTCTACTGTACCAAGATTATTAGAAAAAGTATACGATAAAATTGTTGCAAAAGGAGCCGAACAAACGGGTATTAAAAAGAAATTATTTTTCTGGGCACTGGAGTTGGGCTTGCGCTACGAACTAAACGGTGCAAATGGATGGTGGTATGAATCACAATTAAAAATTGCGAATAAATTAATTTTCTCAAAATGGAGAGAAGCATTAGGAGGAAATATTGTTGCTGTTGTTTCGGGTGGTGCGGCTTTACAACCAAGACTCTCCAGAGTTTTTAATGCGGCAAAAATAATTGTATTGGAAGGTTATGGATTAACAGAAACTTCTCCGGTAATCGCTGTAAACAACTTCCTTCCCAACGGAATCAGGTTCGGAACCGTTGGACCGGTTATAAATAAGGTTACCGTTAAAATTGCTGAAGATGGCGAAATATTAGTAAAGGGCCCGAATGTAATGTTGGGATATTATAATCGTCCCGATGCCACAGCAGAAGTGATTGACCAGGACGGATGGTTTCACACAGGTGATATCGGAGAGTTTGTTGAAAACCGCTTTTTAAAGATCACCGACCGTAAAAAAGAAATCTTTAAAACTTCTGGAGGAAAATACATAGCCCCTGTCATGATCGAAAACAAATTAAAGGAATCTCCTTTTATTGAACAGGTATTGGTAATCGGAGAAAATCAAAAATATGCGTCTGCACTTATTGTTCCTGCATTTGCATATTTAAAAGAGTATTGTAAGATCAAAAACATTGATTTCACAAACAACGAAGAAATCATCAAGAATCCTCTAATAAAAGCACGTATTCTTGAAGAAGTTGAAAAAGTAAACAATGAATTGGCGCAATATGAAAAAATAAAGCGCCCCGAATTGCTCGCACGTGAATGGACAATTGACAAAAACGAAATGACACCTAAACTTTCTTTAAAAAGAAAAATAATAATGGCTGCAAATAAAGATTTAACAGATAAAATATACGGTACCGAATAGAATTATGTCAACAAAAAAGAGCAACAACACAAAGCACAAACAGCACGAGCCGAAAGTAAAATCCGAGTCCGACACATTCACGTTAGATAGAAAGCTAGTTCTTAAACTTTCATTTGTGATTGCAGTCGTTGCTTTCCTATTATATTCAAACACCCTCCAGCACCAGTTTGTTTTGGACGACTATTCCGTTATTAAAGAAAACCAACTCACAAAAGGAGGAACATCTTCGTTGAAAGAAATATTCGCATCGAGCTATAGAGAAGGATATGGAAATAACGAAAACAATTTATATCGTCCTTTAACAAAAGCAATGTTTGCTATTGAATGGCAATTATCACCCAATAACCCTCACTTTCATCATCTGATCAACGTATTGATGTACGCACTTGTTTGCGTTTTGCTTTTTTTTGTGCTGATCCGTTACACAAAAATAAATGTTTATCTTTTATTTATTACCGCCTTGTTATTTGCTGCTCACCCTATTCACACAGAAGTAGTCGCAAACATTAAAAGTCGTGACGAGCTTTCCAGCATGCTGTTCTTATTGCTTTCGTTATTGTGTATTTCAAAATACGTAGCAGCTAATAAAACAGGAATGCTTATTGGGACATTACTTTGCTTCTTTTTAGCTTTACTTTCAAAAGAATCAGCGATTGTATATGTGGCATTAGCTCCTTTATTTATTTACTTTTTTACTGAAACACCACTTAAAAAAAACTTGAAAATAACAGGCTTATTAGCTGCTGTTGCAATAATGTACATGATACTTCACGTAAAGATCATTGGTAGTATCGGCATTAAAAATATTCCGGTGATCGACAATTCGTTATTATACACAAGTGATGTGATACAACAAAAAGCAACTGCAATAATGATTTTAGGAAAATATTTTTTATTGATGCTTATTCCACATCCCTTATCTTCCGACTATTCATTCAATACAATTCCAATTGTAACGTCATTGGCAAATATTGGCTTTTTATTCGCTTTGATTTTTCATGTATTCCTGCTTTATTATGCAATAAAAAAAATAAAAGAAAAACATATATTATCCTTTTGCATTCTGTTTTATTTAGCTGCTATGGCCTTGGCATCAAATATTTTTATGCTAATCGGAACACATCTGGCCGAACGTCTTCTGTTCTTCCCCTCTATTGCCTTTTGTATTGCATCTGTCTTTTTATTGTCAAAATTATTCAAGATAAATATTACAGACACAAAATTAAAAATGGGATCCTTCTTCAACATTAATAAATCATTATTGATTGTAACCGGACTGATCCTGATTTTATATTCTGCTAAAACCTATTCGAGAAATAAAGATTGGAAATCGGATACGACTTTATTCGGACGTGATCTAAAAACCGTTCCAAACAGCGCGCACATGCTTTTTTACTATGCCAACAACCTTGCAAATAAAGATTCGCTGAACGCAGTTAAAGATCCGAAAGAAAGAGAACTTCGACTTATCAATGCTCAAAAAAGCATCAAAAAAGCATTGGATCTGTATGAGTTATTTCCGGATGCACACAATGTTGCCGGGCGGATTTATTACGAACAAAAAAATTACGAAGCATCATTCAAAAGTTACAACAGAGCATTGGAAATGAATCCCGGAAAAGGAATGTATCACAACAATGCAGGAACATGTTTATTTTCTATCGGCAACTATGTTGAAGCAGCAAAAGCGTTTCAGAAGGCTATAGACATAGATAAATATGATGCGGATGCCCGCTGCAATCTCGGAAGTGCTTATGGTGCAATGGGAGAAGCCTACAAAGGCCAGAACGATATTGCAAATGCAAACAAGATGTTTATACTTGCAATCGAAAGTTTTAAAAAGGCGACCGAAATAGATCCAAATTATAAATCTGCATACCAGTTTATTGGCGTGACATATATGAATATGGGAGATTCTGCAAACGGACAACAATACATAAATAAAGCGAACAGCATCAAATAAACGCCACTTCAAGACTATCAAATAAAAGGCTCAATGATCAACATTGAGCCTTTTATTATTTAATGATTAGCCAATATCTTTTCGATTGTGGCTGTAAGGTTTACTTGATCTACATAACCCTTCGCGATCAGAAAAAACTCCCCGTTTTTAACAAGAATTACTGCTGGAAATCCGGTGATTCCCCATTCCTGGATCATTTTAAAAAGATTGGTCGTCTCCAACCGATATTCATCACTTGTCAATCTCTTTAAATACTCCTCCGGATCAATCGAATAAGGCCGAATCAAATCAAGATAAACCTCTTCATCACGAAGATCTTTACCTTCAACATAGTGGGCCTTTTGGACTGATGAAGCAAAAACAATTGCATCTTTTTGATTGAAAGACTTAAATACCTCAAGTGCAATACTAGGTTTAAGCGAAGACTGATATAAACTTTTGTTTCTCAATTGGGATAAATATGGCTCACCGAATTTGACTCCTGTCAATTCTTCCAAACGAGGTAATGCCTTTAAGATATAATCAGCGAAATCTCCGATCAAGCCCTCCCTTTCTCCAATCACCATCCCCCCACTGATAATTTCAAAATCAATTTTATCCTTGTATTCACTTTCAATATTCCTGATAACGGGAGAAAAACCATAACACCAGCCGCACAATGGGTCGTATATGTATATTATTTTGGGAGTGGTACTCATTTTCTTTCTTTTATAAATTTAGGAATACTCAAATTTTTCTTAACTGCAACAATCCGGATCATCATTATTAGCAACGCTGAAGAAAGAAAGTTTACATTTCGCTCACAGCCCAAATAATCAAGAAACAAATATAAAATTGCACCGGCCAGACAGGCGGTCGCATAGATTTCTTTTTTAAAAATAATAGGTATTTCGTTCGTCAGCACATCACGGATCACTCCGCCCATTACAGCAGAAAACATACCCATAATTGCTGAAATGATCGGATTTAAACCCAGGCTGATCGCTTTTTCTGTCCCGACAATAGTGAACAAAGCAATACCCAACGTATCAAATAAAAAAAATGTCTTCCTCAATTGAATCAGATACTTAAAAAACACACTTGCCAGAATCACACCGGTAATGATCGCATAAACAACATGTATGTCCTGAATCCAAACCAAGGGATAACTCCCCAAAAGAATATCCCGCAAACTTCCTCCTCCAATAGACGTAATAAAGCCGATAAAACTGGCTCCGAACCAATCGGGCTGAGCTTTATCATTTGCGGCCAAGGCTCCTGAAACAGCAAAAAAACCGGTACCTAAGATCTCAGAAATATATTGAATCTCCATATTTATAAATAAAGCACAAATGTAGGCAAGAAAAGGACAATGATGAGGATCATTAAAAATATTTATATTATGCTTGCATAATATAAAACTATTCATATATATTTGTAGAACCATGTCAAAAAAACATACAGAAACCGTTGATTCAAAATTAAAATCTGCTTGGCAGATAATTAGCCGCATGTACAATGCGGAAGCGGCACAACATGGCGCAAGCATAGCAATGGGACACTTCTTACTAAATATTGACAGTAACGAAGGTGCTTACGCATCCGAGATCGCACCAAGACTCGGCATGGAAAGCACATCTCTTTCAAGAATCACGAAAGCACTGGAAGATGAAAAGTTAATCATCCGAAAAGCAGACAAACACGACAAACGAAAAGTAAAGATCCTTTTAACACAAAAAGGAAAAGAAAATAAAGAGCTTGCTAAAAAAATTGTACGTAATTTTAATACGGAGATAGAAAACAAGATCGGCAAAAATAAAATAGATGAATTTTTCAAAATAGTAAACGATATTATTTTAATAGCAGAAGAAAAAAATAAACTTTTGAAACTTGGTTAACTCTTAATACTATGAACAGATCTATAAAAAAAGTAGCCATTCTTGGTTCGGGTGTAATGGGAAGTCGGATTGCTTGCCATTTCGCAAATATTGGTGTGGAAGTGATTCTACTCGATATTGTACCTAAGGATGCAGCTGCAGATAAAAAATCACGAAATAAAATTGTGGATGATGCTTTAGCATTTGCTTTAAAGTCTAACCCCTCTCCTATCTATCGCAAAGCATTTGCGAAACGTATAACAACAGGTAATTTTGATGACAATATGAAAGATATTGCAACCTGCGACTGGATCATTGAGGTGGTGATCGAACGTTTGGATATCAAAAAACAAGTCTTTGAAAATGTTGAAAAATACCGCAAACCGGGAACATTAATTACATCAAATACCTCAGGCATTCCGATCAATCTTATGAATGAAGAAAGAAGTGAGGATTTTCAAAAACATTTCTGCGGCTCTCACTTTTTTAATCCTCCCCGATATTTACGTTTATTAGAAATCATTCCTACTCCAAAAACATCACCCGAAGTAATTGACTTTTTAATGAAGTATGGTGAATTATATTTAGGAAAAACAACTGTATTGTGCAAAGACACTCCCGCATTTATCGCTAACAGGATTGGTGTGTACGGAATCATGAGTTTGTTTCACACTGTTGAAAAAATGGGATTAACTATTGACGAGGTCGATAAACTAACTGGTCCCGTATTGGGTCGGCCAAAATCAGCGACATTCAGAACATGTGATGTTGTTGGATTAGACACATTGGTTCATGTAGCAAATGGTGTTTCTGCAAGTTGTCCGAATGACGAAGCAATTGACGTATTTAAGATTCCCGCCTATGTTTCAAAAATGGTTGAGAATAAATGGCTTGGAAGTAAAACCGAACAAGGATTTTTCAAAAAAGTAAAAGGCGCAAATGGGAAATCAGAGATTCATTCATTAGACCTGAAAACACTCGAATATAAACTATCAGCAAAAGCGAAGTTTGCGACACTGGAAGCTACAAAAACAATCGACAACTTGCGTGATCGAATGAAAGTGTTGCTAGCAGGAACAGATAAAGCCGGTGAATTTTATCGCACTTCTTTTTATGGACTTTTTGCTTATGTGAGCAATCGTATACCTGAAATAACAGATGAGCTTTATAAAATTGATGCGGCAATGAATGCCGGATTCGCATGGGAACTCGGACCGTTTGAAGCATGGGATTCACTAGGTGTTTCGGAAACCATAGAAGCAATGGAAACAGCTGGAAATAAACCTGCACAGTGGATATATGATATGCTTTCTTCAGGAGCATCTACTTTCTATAAAGTTGAAAATGGCAGCAAAAAATACTATGACATTCCTTCTAAATCGTATAAAGTTATTCCGGGTACAGAAGCATTTATCATTTTAGACAATATCCGCGCAAACAAAACGGTTTGGAAAAACAATGGTGCAACACTTACTGATATCGGAGATGGAATTGTGAATCTCGAGTGGAATACAAAAATGAATTCTATAGGAGCAGAAGTAATCGAGGGCATCAACAAATCAATTGAGATCGCTGAAAAAGATTTCAGAGGATTGGTTATCTCTAACGAAGGAGCAAACTTTTCTGCAGGAGCAAATGTAGGGATGATCTTTATGATGGCGGTGGAACAAGAATATGACGAATTAAATTTTGCAATAAAAACATTCCAAAATACAATGATGCGTGTTCGCTACTCATCAATCCCGGTTGTTGTAGCTCCACACAATATGGCTTTGGGTGGTGCTTGTGAAATGAGTATGCATTCAGACAGAGTTGTTGCTCATTCGGAAACATATATGGGATTGGTTGAATTCGGAGTAGGTTTAATACCTGGTGGTGGCGGAACAAAAGAATTCGCAGTCCGCTTATCGGATGAGTTGCAAGAAGGTGATATCGAATTAAATAATTTCCGTGATCGCTTTTTAACTATCGGACAAGCAAAAGTTGGAACATCAGCTTATGAAGCATTTGATCTGGGATATTTAAGAAAAGGAAAAGATGTAGTCGTAATTTCCCGCAACAGAGTTTTATCAGAAGCAAAATTAAATTGCATAGAAATAGCTGAAGCAGGATATACCAAACCTGCTGCTCGCAAAGACATCCGTGTACTTGGCAAACAAGCATTGGGATTAGCTTATTTAGGTGCAAATTCAATGATGTCCGGACATTATATCAGCGAACACGATGTGAAAATTTCTCAGAAATTAGCTTACGTATTATGTGGTGGTGATTTATCATCCCCAACGTTAGTAAGCGAACAATATTTATTGGATTTAGAACGTGAAGCATTTTTATCTCTTTGTGGAGAAAGAAAAACCTTAGAACGTTTACAAAGTATAATTACAGGTGGTAAAATCTTAAGAAACTAATAAAATATGAACGCATATATTGTAGCTGGTTTTCGAACCGCAGTTGGAAAAGCAACAAGAGGTGGATTTAGATTCACACGTCCTGATGATCTTGCATCGGATGTTATCAAACATTTGATGGCAAGTGTTCCAAACATTGCACACGATCAGGTGGACGATTTGATTGTTGGAAACGCAATGCCTGAAGCAGAACAAGGATTAAACATGGCAAGATTTATTTCTCTAATGGCATTCAATACAGACAAAGTTTCCGGAATGACAGTGAACCGTTATTGCGCATCCGGTTTAGAAACTATTGCTATTGCTGCGGCAAAAATAAATGCTGGTATGGCAGATTGTATCGTTGCCGGTGGAGCCGAAAGTATGAGTTTAATTCCAATGGGTGGATGGCGAATTGTTCCGCATGCAGGAGTTGCACTTGCACATCCTGATCATTATTGGGGAATGGGTTTAACTGCAGAAGCTGTTGCGAATGAATATAAAATAAGCCGTGAGGATCAGGATGCCTTTGCACTTAATTCTCACCTGAAAGCAATGAAAGCGATCAAAGAAGGGAAATTTAAAGATGAGATCGTTCCAATAAAAATTTCTGAAACATATGTTGATGAAAATGAAAAGAAAAAAACAAGAGACTTTATTGTCGATACAGATGAAGGTCCGCGTGCTGACACAACACTTGAAGCACTCGGAAAACTAAAACCGGTGTTTGATGCAAATGGAAGTGTAACAGCTGGTAATTCTTCACAAACAAGTGATGGAGCCGCATTTGTAATGATTGTCAGCGAGAAATTTTTAAAAGAAAATAATTTAAAACCAATTGCACGCATGGTTAGTTTTGCTGCTGCCGGAGTTCCTCCACGCATCATGGGAATAGGTCCGGTTGCCGCTATTCCGAAAGCATTGAAATTAGCTGGAATGAATTTAGGCCAAATTGACTTAATTGAATTGAATGAAGCCTTTGCTTCCCAATCATTAGCAGTTTGCAGAGAATTAAACATCAACCAGGACATTGTAAATGTAAATGGGGGAGCGATTTCACTCGGACATCCACTAGGTTGTTCCGGAGCGAAATTGTCGGTTCAATTATTCAGTGAATTAAAAAGAAGAAAACAAAAATATGGAATAGTTAGTATGTGTGTAGGAACCGGACAAGGTGCTGCAGGCATATTCGAAATGCTCTAAAAAATAAAAAACTTTATACAAAACACTATGACAACATTAAAAGGAGGAGAATTCCTAATCAAAGAAACAGAAGCAAAAGATGTTTTTATTCCTGAAGAATGGAATGAAGAACAATTAATGATCGCACAAACCTGTCATGATTTTTTAGCTCAAAATGTTTGGGATAAATTAGATCGTATTGATGCACAAGAAGAAGGACTAATGGTTGACTTGCTAAACAAAGCAGGAGAATTAGGCTTATTGGGAATTTCTGTTCCGGAAGAATTTGGTGGATTCGGTAAAGATTTCACGACTTCTATGCTGGCAACTGAAATATTAGGTGCCGGTCATTCATTTGCAGTAGCAATTTCTGCTCATACCGGAATCGGAACATTGCCGATTTTATATTATGGAACAGCTGAACAAAAAGCAAAATATATTCCCAAGTTATCAAGTGGTGAATGGAAAGCGGCTTATTGCTTAACGGAACCAAGTTCAGGTTCTGATGCAAACTCTGGAAAAACTAATGCAAAATTAACAGAAGACGGAAAACATTATATTCTGAACGGACAAAAAATGTGGATCACCAATGGCGGGTTTGCAGACGTGTATACTGTATTTGCTAAAATTGATGACGATGAAAATTTATCTGCATTCATTGTAGAAAAATCATTTGGTGGAATTTCTTTAAACCCTGAGGAACATAAAATGGGAATCAAAGGAAGTTCTACTCGTCAGGTATTTTTCAATGACTGTAAAGTTCCTGTAGAAAATTTATTGTCGGACAGACAAAATGGATTTAAAATCGCTGTAAATATTTTAAATCTTGGTCGTATCAAATTGGCGGGAGCTGCAATAGGAGGAAGTAAAGAAACGACAACCATATCAATAAAATATGCAAACGAGCGTCAACAGTTCGGAAGATCAATTTCAAAATATGGCGCTATCCGTTACAAACTAGCTGAACAGGCAATCAGAATCTATGCGAGTGAATCAGCAATTTACAGAGCGAGTCAAAATGTTGAAGATGCTACCAAATCTTTAATTGCCGGTGGGATGGATGAAGCAAAAGCAAAATTAAAAGGCGTTGAACAATTTGCTGTTGAAGCGGCAATTGTAAAAGTACATGGTTCAGAAGTGTTGGATTATGTTGTAGATGAAGGAGTACAAATATACGGAGGAATGGGTTACAGTGCAGAAGCTCCAATGGACAGGGCTTACCGTGATGCAAGGATCAACCGTATTTTTGAAGGAACAAATGAAATCAACCGGATGCTGACTGTTGACATGATGTTGAAACGTGCTATGAAAGGCGAATTGGATTTAATGGGGCCTGCTCAGGCAGTTGCTGCTGAACTAATGGCCATTCCTGATTTTTCAACAACAGAAACAACAACATTTTCTAACGAGAAGAAATACGTTGCAGGATTTAAAAAATCAGTCTTAATGGTTGCAGGTGCTGCCGTTCAAAAACTAATGATGCAATTAGGAAAAGAGCAAGAGATCTTAATGAACCTTGCAGACATGATCATAGAAACGTATGTATCTGAATCATTGCAATTAAGAGTTGAAAAGCTTGTAGCTTTAAAAGGTGAAGCAGCGTGCAAAGAACAAATAGATATAATGCGCGTCTATATCAACGATGCGGCAGACAGAATCCACAAATCAGGAAAAGAAGCGATCAATAGCTTTGCTACAGGCGATGAACAAAGAGCAATGTTAATGGGAATGAAACGATTTACAAAAACGGAACCATTAAATACAACTGAAGCCAGAAGAAACATTTCTGCAAAGTTGATCGCTGAAAATAAATATTGTTTTTAGTTTTACTCAATAAAAACATCACAAAAAAAAACCTATGGGAAACCATAGGTTTTTTTATTTCTTCAGATTACCGGAAATAAATAAAAAAAATCATAAAAAAAAGGATTAATTTTGCATACATGGAACTCCATACCGCATATTACTCATCTCCTATCGGAATTCTTGAAATCAAAGGAAATGAAGATGGCTTAATCAGCTTATTGTTTAAAGACGAAACAGTTGAACCAACCGAAAAAATTCATGAATCAATCAAAGAAGTTGCTTATCAATTGGATGAATATTTCACAGGAATCAGGAAAGAGTTTGGTTTAAAATTAAATCCTGAAGGAACTGAATTTCAAAAACGCGTATGGCAAGAACTATTAACTGTTCCATTTGGAAAAACAAACTCCTACTTAGACATTTCAAAAATGCTGGGGGACGAAAAAGCAACACGTGCTGTCGGTAACGCAAATGGTAAGAATCCGATAGCAATCATCATCCCTTGTCATCGCGTTATTGGCAGCAATGGAAAACTTACAGGATATGCAGGAGGAATGTGGAGAAAACGTTGGTTACTTAAGCATGAAAACAGTGTAAATTTCGGGAAACAGACAGAACTCTTTTAAATTTCACAATCCGATTATTTATCGCTTAATTTGTATAACTAAAAAATAGCGGTTTGAGCAAGAAAGAATTTTTTTCTGAATTTTTAAAGCAAGGCAAGAACATTGGGGCAATTGCCCCCAGCTCTAAGTTTTTAGTAAAAAAGATGGTTGACCCTATCAGCTTTGAGAATGTAAAGTGTATTGTTGAATTTGGTCCGGGCACCGGAATCATAACCCATGAACTTCTTAGAAGAATGCCATCACATGCTATACTTCTGGCATTTGAGATCAACACAGAATTTTGCGAAACGCTAAATCAGATTAAAGATCCGAGAATAAAGATCATCTGCGACTCAGCCGAAAAACTGGAGTATTATTTATCACACTATAATATTAAAGAAGCAGACTACATTGTTTCTTCCTTGCCATTTGCGATGATTCCAAACCAGATTGTGGATTCGATTCTTGCAATTGCAATAAAAGTATTGAGCAAAAAAGGTGCATTCATTCAATATCAATATTCATTGAATGTATACAAAAGATTGAAGAGCATCTTTAAAAATGTGGATCTTAATTTCACTCCGATGAACATTCCTCCGGCTTTCATCTTCACGTGTACCAACTAAGGGGCATTTATTATTTCTAATTGCTCAAAGGATTCAATCAGCAATTGTTTTTTTTTCTTTCCGAATGTATAATAAACAACAGCGCCCTGCGTAAATTCAGCAACAGGCACAACTAAATTCATTGGTGTTCCCGGTCTGCCGCTGCCTCTATTTTTCATTGAAGCAAATGTAAGTTGATAAACGCCCTTTTCTTTGATAGCTGAAGCCTTTACTGGTTGGTAATTTGGAGAAACGGCATCCGCATTATCGACTTTAACAATATTAAATGAAACCGTCTTCTGGGTATATACATTAACAATTGAATCAATTGATAATTTGCATTTCTTCGTTTTTTTTATCTCAACCAAATAGTTTGTAGTGGAAGTCGGAGATGCTCCTGAATTAATAGTTTGCTTGGTCGCCTTCACCAACGTTAAATCTTGAGCGAATGAGAAAGAAGATATCAGAAGAAATAAAATGATTAAACGTGTCATGTGCATTCGTATTTAAATATTAAACAAAGTTCATTTATAGATTATCAGGGCTAAATTCAAAAATCATGCCTTCATCTTATCAAACGCCTCCGCGAACCAGATCAACTCTTTCAAAAATGTTGATGCTCTTTGATCAGTGAGTTCTTTATTGAAAGGCACTCCGTTTTCATCAAATTCAGAATGTACATTCGGGACAGGAAAAGTAACGGGAATGGTAACTGCTCTAATTTTAAAAAAAACACTTTGCAATAACGACAATGCATTCACTCCGCCAAAATTACCGGAAGACACACTTACCAAGCCAATTGGTTTGTGATGCCATTCGTTGTATAAAAGATCGATCGCATTCTTTATTCCTGCAGAATAACCACCGTTGTATTCAGGAAAAACGACTATGACAGCATCAGCATTTGCTATTTTCTCAGAAAACAATTTTGAAAAAACGGAGGGGTCAAGAGTTTTAGAAAGTCGTTCTTCAAAAACCGGGAAATTAAATTCTTTAAGATCCAGTATTTCAGTAGTTGCCAGATTATTTACTTTAATATACGCATCAAAATATTTCGCAACATAGTTACTTTCTCTGCCAATGCGAACGCTTCCTGATACAATTGCGATGTGAAACATACCGTTATTTTTAAGATTCAATATTTTTAAGAACCTGCTCTACTTCAGTGAGCATATCATCTGTAAAATCGAGGTGAGTAACAAAACGAATAGCCTGTTTGCCAAATCCGACAGCTTTGATATTCCGATCTGCCAATTTTTGAATAAACACATCCGGATTTAATTTATCTACCAAATTAAAAATAATGATATTTGTTTCTACGGGCAATACATTTTCAACATAGCCTAATGAATTCATAATTGCTGCGATCTGTTTCGCACGCTGATGATCTTCCTTCAATCGATCAATATTATGATCAAGTGCATATATGCCTGCAGCAGCAAGATATCCCGACTGACGCATTCCACCACCAAATACTTTCCTTATTCTTCTGGCCTTACGTATAAATTCTTTTTCTCCGACCAAAAGTGAACCAACTGGAGCGCCTAAACCTTTCGACAAACAAACTGAAACGGAATCAAAACAATTACCCACTTCAGTTGTGGTGTAACCTGTTTCAACAATTGCGTTAAAAATTCTTGCGCCATCTAGATGATAGTTCAGGTTGTTTTTTTTACTGACAGCTGCCAACTCCTGCATTTGTTGGATTGAATAATAACTACCACCCGCTCTGTTTGCAGTATTTTCAATACAAACCAAACTCGTTTTTGTCAGCCAATCGTAAGTCGGATTAATACTTTCCTGAACTTGCTGTGCGTTGATCCTTCCGCGATCACCCTGAATCAGTTTCGCCTGTGCACCTGAATTAAAGGAAATACCTCCGCCTTCATAATTATAAATATGAGCTGTAACATCACATAAAACCTCATCTCCAGGTTGGGTATGCACTTTAATTGCAATCTGATTGGTCATTGTTCCTGATGGACAAAACAATGCCGCTTCTTTTCCAAACAAAGCCGCAGTCTTTTCTTCCAATGCAATTACAGTTGGCTCTTCACCAAAAACATCATCGCCAACCTGAGCGCTGAACATGACATCCAACATTTCTTTGGACGGTTTTGTAACGGTATCACTTCTTAGATCTATTATCATAATAATTTTTTTATTGTCCCCAAAAGCGAAGTCGAGGTGTTATTTTTTTCTCGCAATCATTAGTCCATCCCGAATTGGTAGAAGCATATGCTCAACACGATCATCAGTATGGATTTTTTTATTGTATTCGTGAATTATTCGTGTATCAGTATCCATCTTATCTTCGGGATCCAATATTTTACCGCTCCAAAGAACATTATCTGCAATAATAAATCCCCCGCTGCGAACCTTATCAAATACTAAATCATAGTATGCTGCATAATTTTTTTTATCCGCATCAATAAATACAATATCAAATAATTCGTTGATTGTAGGAATTACCTCAATGGCATTACCCAGATAATAATTTATCTTTTCGGTTAAACCTGCTTCAGCAATAAAAGCACGAACCATTTTTTCCAATTCAACATTAATATCAATCGTATGTAACTTCCCACCATCCTGAAGTCCCTGCGCAAGACAGATTCCAGAATAACCGGTATAGGTTCCTATTTCTAATATTTGTTTCGGCCGGATCATTTTACTAAACATACTCAGTACATTTCCTTGCATATGTCCGGAAAGCATTCGGGGAACCAACACTTTCGCATGTGTTTCCCGATTCAATCTACGGAGTACATCCGACTCCTGTTGTGAATGCAAAAGTGCATAATTTTCAATTTTTTCGTCTATAAATTCCATTGATGTAAGATTTGCATTACGAATGTACACATTTATATTCTGCATAAACAAATTTCAAAAAAAACACCCAGAGCACTTTGAAAAAAATCTGTTCAACAATATTAAAGATGAAAAACAATGCTCTTTTCAACGTTGCATTGTTTATAAGTTTGAATTAACGGAGGTCACAACACCTTATATTATAGAGAATTTAGTGATGTTAATGGGAGAACTGTACCTGTTCCGTTGTATTAACAATAAATTATAATTATGAAAAAATTAATCCTTATTTTTTCCCTTTTTCTTATGTACTCATCCGCCTTTGCTCAAAAAAGCGGAAAGCCTGATTTAAAAAAACTAAGTAAAGAAGAATTGCAAATATTTGAAAATGCGGAATACTTTTACAATGAGGAAAACTATCTGAGAGCTTTGCCCTTATTCATTGACCTCATGACGACTCATCCTGAATACTTATATTTTAAATTAAGAACAGGCATCTGTTATCTAAAGAAAAGTGATGAAAAAAATAAATCAATTACTTTATTTAAAGAGGTTCAACAGTCAGACCCATTAAACCCTGAAATAAATTTTTATTTAGGAAGAGCTTATCATTTAAATTACGAATTTGAATCAGCAATCATCACATTAAATAAATATCTGGAACAAAAACCTGCACCTTCAGTTAACCAGCAATTATTAGCCAAGCGCTATATAGAAAACAGTAAAAACGCGAAAGTTTTCATGGGACTAAAGGTAAGATGTGACATTACCAATATTGATGATGGAATAAATACAGAGTACCAGGAATATGTACCAGTGATCTCTTCCGATGAATCTGTTTTAATTTTCACTTATATGGGTCCAAAAAGCACAGGTGGACTTATGGATGCTGAATTCAATCCAGATCCAAATGGCAATTATTATGAGGATGTATTCATTGCACAACGAGTTGGCGAACACTGGCTTACTCCAGAGAATATCGGAGCCAATATTAACACGAAAAATCATGATGCAAGTATCGCATTATCTTCTGACGGTCAAAAATTATTCATTTTCCATAGTACCGTAAAAGATGGTGGTGACATATATATGAGTACACTAAAAGGTAATGTATGGGGAGAAGCGGTTGCATTAGGACCGAACATAAATACAAAATACTGGGAAGGAAGTTGTTCCATTTCTGCCGATGAACAGACATTATATTTTGCAAGTGAACGTCCGGGCGGATCAGGAGGAAAAGATATTTACATAAGTAAAAAAATGCCTGACGGCAGCTGGGGGAAAGCAGAGAATCTTGGACCTGCTATCAATACATCAGAGAATGAAGACTCCCCTTTTATTCATCCTGACGGAATTACACTTTTTTTTAGTTCAGAAGGACACAATAGTATTGGCGGATATGATATCATGTTTTCCACAAATAAGGATGGCAAATGGGGAGACATTTCAAACATCGGATATCCTATCAACACTACTGAAGACGAACGGTTTTACGTATTAACTGCAGATGGAGAACACGGGTATTATTCTTCGGACATGAAAGGCGGAAAAGGGCAACAGGATATTTACTCTGTTACTCCCGGATTTTTCGGAGAAAAACCTATTCTTGCTCTCGTAGTAGGAACCGTTTTTGCAAATGATCAAGCGGTTGACGCCACCATAAATGTAACGAATGCTGAAACAGGCGAAAAACAAGGAACATATCACTCAAACTCATCAAGTGGTAAATATTTGATTGCTCTAACACCCGGAAACAATTACAAAGTTGCCATTGAAGTAGAAGGTTATGAGGCACAGATCCAATATATAAATGTAAAAAGTCTGGAGACATTTGTTCAGGTACAAAAAGATTTTAAATTCTTTTCCGATGATTATAAAAAAGAAAACGGGATCACAGCTGTAAAAGATTCAGCCAATCTTATTCAACTGCAAATTAATGATCAGATAAGAAAATACAATGAAGAACGCAAAGCGGAAGTGTATGAAGCGCGTGTTTACCAAGATATAATCAGAAAATACGGAGAGACGAAGAAAGAATGTGTTTCCTATCTTTTGGAATTAGGCACATATGAAAAAGCAAGCGATTTTAATCCTGAAAAAGTAATAACTTTAGGCGACATTAAAGAACGTAAAGATTCCTTAGGAACAACATTCTATTTTGCAGGATACTCTACATTATTAGATGCTGAAATTTTTAAATATAAAGTAATCGATAAGGATACATCCTTAAAAAATGTTATTGTTACTGTAAATGATTGCAACAAACGAAAACTGGTGCAGCAATATTATGATTATGAATATACCAGAAAAGATTACACTGCACCTACTAACACGAAAGTAATAAGAGAACAAAAGGGACTTATTGCATTAAATACAGGAAAAGTAGAAACAAACATTGTAAAGGACGAAGGGAAAACGGAAATATCGGGCCTTAGTTATAAATTAGAAGTAGGTTCTGTTGAAAATCCTAGTGACTTTAAATTAGAATCATTAAGTAAATACGGAAAGATAGAAAGCAAAAAATACCCTGATGGAAAAACCCGCTATACAATGGGACCATTCAAAACGTTGGCTGAAGCAGAAGCGTTCAAGAAAATGATTACCGAAAATGAACCTGCAGCTGCTAAATCGTTTGTTACTGTATTCTTTTTCGGTGTTCGTAAATCATTGGAAGAACATATCAATCCTTGCAACACAAATGCCCCATCAGACTTCTCCGCTTTTGTAGGGAAAGACCTGAACGACAAAACTATTTATAACAATTTAATTTCAATGGCAGGGAATAATTGTGCTGACGGTTTATTATTTAAAGTTCAGATCGGTGCGTATCGCAAGCCACAAAACTTCAAACACAAAAACTTAAATAAACTGGAACCACCTCCAGCATTAGTAACTCCTTCTCCGGATGGAATTACACGTTTTACGATGCGTGAATTCACTACAATTAAAGATGCCGAAGCATTCCGACAAGAGTGTATTCGTTTAGGAACAACAGATGCATGGATAACGGCTTTCTATAATGGAAACAGAATGTTGTTGCAAGAGTTGATTGCCAACAATTTCTTTAACAGAAAGATTAATTAAATTGTCTAGTCCTGAAAAAAGTTGACACCGATTAGGTTATAAAATTACATTAAAAATTGACCTCGGAAGAAAATTCTTTCGAGGTTTATTTCTTCCATTTCTTTAATTTTATTTTTTGTTGCATGGATTCCA
>JBILYL010000141.1:0-6762 GCA_044377775.1 Bacteroidia bacterium | reverse complement strand
ACCCCACTCGCTAAAGTTTATATTAAGAATTGGAAAATTATTTTCTATACCGTATTGGGTTGTACGTTGCTCGCTACAATCGCATCATTTATGCTAACTCCTAGATATTCAGCAAAAACATCCTTTTTTATACCATACAATATTTCGTACGATTTAGCAATTGAAAATCCCCAATTTGGATATGATATTGAAGCAGATCGATTGCTGCAAATAATCAATTCTGAACAATTCCGCGATTCCGTTGACCGTAAATTCAACCTCGTTAATTATTATAAAATCGATACGGCTGATTTTGAATGGAGAGATTTATTGTCAGAAAAATATAAAAGAAGGATAGTTGCAAGTCGAACAAATGTGATGTCAATTGTAATTGAAGCTGAAACACATGATCCCTATTTTTCAAAAGAAATAGTAGCCTATATTTTAGATCTAACTCAAAAGATGAGAGAACGGTTGTTGAAAACAAATAGCGAATTAGCCGTTGAAGCCTTCAAAAATCAATATCTAAATAAGCAAGCTGAAGTTGATTCCATCGATAGTAGAATTATAAAATTGAGAAAAGAAAACAATGCTAATCCTATTGCATTAGTAAACAATCAATTTATTTGGGGTAATGGAACAACCCAAAAAGTAAATCCGGAAGTTGCTGTTGAATTGGAAATACTAACTCAAAAACATATAAATGAAGCTGCTCGTTTGAACGATTTAAAAGGGAAGTATGAAAACGCTTTAAATTTGGCCATGCGACCAATCCCCCAATTTTATATGCTTGATAAGCCTACTCCAATATTTAAAAAGGTTTTTCCTTTGATTGGATTTAATATTACAATCGCATTTTTAGGCTCTTTGTTTTTCATGATGGTTGGGTTTTATCTGCAATATGTGGTAAAATCAATTAAACAATATTCTTCACAGCCCTAGTGACAAAAATCAAAAATAGTTATTTCGGCATCTATCTCTCGGTACTAGCCTTCCTGCTTTGCGCTCTTTCTGTTTATAGTGTAATGGTTTCTAACTATCTTCTTATTTACAGTGTCTTTTTCATTTCTTTTGCCGCCTTGGTTGTTGGATATTTTGTTGTAAAAAAACAAAATCTATATAAAATGCTTTTCTTTTTTATTCCACTTTCTGTTTCAGTGGATGTTGTCGGTGAATCGCAAATGCAACTTCCAACAGAACCACTAATTGGGATGTTGACGATATTAACTTTGTTTTATTGGATTAAACTCAAAAATGAATTGTCAGCATTGTTTAAAAACCCGATTGTAATTGTCCTATTTATTGAACTTGCTTGGATGGTCATCTGTTCACTTATGAGTGAGTTAAAAGTTGTTTCTTTTAAATATACACTCGTACGTTTTAGTTATATCATAACGTTTTTTCTACTGGGGTTTTTTTGGCTAAAATATGAAATGAAACCGTATTTATTTTACCTTATTTATGCAGTCGGAATGATTCTACCGATAATTAATGGATTTATTTTTCATTCCAAATTGGATTTTACCCAAAAAACAGCATATATAATGCCTCAACCGTTTTTTAACGACCACACCGTTTATGGAGCTTGTATTGCATTTTTGATTCCGGCATTGGTTATTGTTGTTTTTAGTGGAAAGGCACTTGTCCCCAATCCATTTATTCGCTTTTTAATCCTGTTATTGTTGTTGTTGTTCTTCGTTGCAGAGTACTTTTCCTTTTCGCGAGCTGCTTGGTTGAGTCTCGCTTGTGCATTGGTTTTTTATGGCCTTATTCAGTTGAAAATTACTGCAAAAGGGTTCATTTTTTCTTTAATAGTTGTCAGTGTTTTAGCTATTTTGAATTTCGATTTTATTTTGAATAAGTTGGGAGACAATAGCGCAATTAGTAATAAAGAAGATCTCAGTCAGCAAGTACTTTCAATAACAAATGTCAAAACAGATATCAGCAATAAAGAAAGAGTTAACCGATGGAAATGTGCAATTAGGATGGGGAATGCTAAACCCTTATTTGGCTTTGGCCCCCGAACGTATAAGTTTTTTTATGGGACATATCAGGCAAGTGAAGATCTAACTTATACAAGCACTTATCGTGGTAATAAAGGACACTCACATTCTGATTATTTAGCTTATTTGGCAGAATCGGGATATTTGGGTTTTGCAATTCATATACTGCTGTATCTGGTTGTTCTTTATTCTGGGATAAATGCAATACAAAATACACATTCATTCCAAAATCGCCTTTTTGCATTAATGGCAATATTAGGTATTCTGACGTATTTTGTTCATGGGATATTTAATGGATTTATGGATGACGAAAAAATGGCATCTCTTGTTTATATCAGTATGGCCGTAATTGTTTATGTTATTGAACAAGAAAAGAAACAAAAAAACACGGTTCAACAAGCCGTTACAAACGCCTGAAATCAACCTTTCACCAATAGTTGTATTTGATGTTGGTGCCCGCAGCGGATTTGGTTTGCTTAAAAACCTGTCTTCTAAATTAGATTTTTATTGCTTTGAGCCGGAACCAACTTCCTTCCAGGAATTACAAACTTTTTACGCAGAACAAAATCCATTCAATACGATACAACTCTTAAATATTGCTCTTTGCAATACGAATGGCGAGGCGACACTCCATCTAACTAAACACCTGGATATGTGCTCCTTACTTGAGCCGGATGCCGAACCATTTAAAAGAGAATTTCAACAAGTACCCAATAGCCAAAATTGGTTTGATAGCCTAACGCTGATGGAAAAAATCAAAGTCAAAACGGAACGGATTGATGACTTTGCTTTAAAAAACAAAATATCCAATATTGATTTCCTGAAGATTGATACACAAGGCACAGAACTCGAGGTTTTAAAAGGCGCAGAGCATTATTTGACTTCAAAAAAAATTAGTGTTATCAAAGTGGAGGCCTCACTAGCGAATATGTATAAAAAGCAAGCATTTTTTAAGGATGTGGATGCCTTTCTTAGGGAAAAGGGGTACATTTTTTTGGACTTGATTTTCCCTCAAAAAAGCAATAAAAAATGGCGGCAAATTTTTTTAAAATCAAATAAGAAAAATCAAAATCCTGTAGGTGATGCATACTATATTTTAGATTTTGAAAATCAACAACATGAGGGTAAATCTCAACAAAAGGAAAAAGCAATGTTAATCATCCCAAATCTTGGAATTAAATCAAGTTTTTTACAATGAAATATAGTATAAAACAGTAAATTTGTTCGCAAAATTTGGTTTATTTCAAAAGAAATACCTAAAATTGAGGTCGAAAAGAAAACTAAACTGATTAATATGTTATTAGCCGTTCAAAGTACTCCCCTTGATTTTCTTCCTATCGCGTTAATGTTTGTTGTAGCCCTTGGTTTTGTTGTGTTTATGCTCTTTCTAACACATCAACTCGGACCAAAGAAGAAATCAAAAGTAAAACTGGAAACTTTTGAATGTGGAATCGAAGTTCAGGGAAATGCCCGCTTGCCATTTTCTATTAAATACTTTCTTGTCGCTATTTTATTTGTTTTGTTTGATGTGGAGGTGATCTTCATGTATCCATGGGCAGTAAATTTTAAACAATTAGGATTAACCGGATTCGTTGAAATGCTCACATTTGTTGGGTTTTTATTGGTTGGGTTTTATTATATCCTTAAAAAAGGAGCTCTAAAGTGGGAATAGTCAAAATCAATAAGTCGTTATATTTTGTTTTTGGAATTGCGTTCTTTTTTTTAACTCACCTATCAATTGCTCAAAATACCAAGCCGGCATTTTCTTTTTGTGGAAAATCAGTAGAATGTACAATGACTTGGGATGAGTTTATGGCTTGTAAAAAGGAACTAACTCCAATCGATAAAAGCACATCGATCAGTTCATTTGTTCTGACGATCAGGAAAGCAGAAAAAAAGGATTTTATTTTTTTAGAATTTCCTTCGAAAGGAAATTCGTTTAGTAAAGCGTCAATTGAAATGATTGAGAAGCTGCACAAGGAAAAAAAATTAGGCGATAAACTGGAAATTGATGCTGTAGAAGTTGTTCAGAGCGGGAAGGCGGCAAAAAAAGTTTCAGGCATGATCATCATATTAAATTAAAATTAATTTTCGCAGCAGTCAAACCTGCTTTAAAAGATAAATAAATGAGTACAAAAGAAAAATCAAAAATAGATCTTAAAGCAGATGCTCCTCCGGGAATTGAAGGACCTGGATTTTTTGCAACTCGTATTGATAAAGTTGTTGGAATGGCCCGCGCTAATTCTTTGTGGCCACTGCCTTTCGCTACCTCTTGTTGCGGAATCGAATTTATGGCAACCATGGCTTCTACCTACGATTTGGGTCGCTTCGGAGCTGAACGTCTAAGTTTCTCGCCCCGTCAGGCAGATCTGTTAATGGTGATGGGTACCATCTCCAAAAAAATGGCTCCTGTTTTACGTCAGGTTTACGAACAAATGGCTGAACCTAAATGGGTTTTGTCAATGGGCGCTTGTGCTTCCAGCGGTGGAATTTTTGATACATATAGTGTGTTGCAAGGAATCGACAGGATTATTCCTGTTGATGTTTATATTCCCGGTTGTCCTCCCCGTCCCGAACAAGTTTTGGATGGCATCCTTCAGATTCAGAAATTAGTGGAGTCGGAATCAATCAGACGTAGAGATACTCCTGAATACAAAGCGTTGTTGAATAAATACGGAATCGAATAGTATGGATACACAAGCATTATTAACAGCAGTAGAAAGTAAACTGAAAGCTCAATTCGGAGAGGGTTTAATCTCCTCCAAATTGAATGTTGACTTTCCTGAATTTACTGTAAAAAGAGACCTTATCTGTGAGGTTGTAAAGTTTCTCTACAACGATGAAGAGCTCGCTTTCCAGTACTTAACAACAATGGCAACCATTCATTATCCCGAAAATCAGGGACACGAATTTGCTGTAATGTACCAATTACACAACCTTCCAAAGAACTTCCGTATCCGCCTTAAAATTGTTTTCAGCATCAGCGATGTGAATGTTCCTTCTATAACTTCTGTGTTTTCCGCTGCAAATTGGATGGAACGTCAGGAGTTCGATTTCTTTGGAATCATTTTCAGAGGACATCCGAATTTAAAACGTATTTTAAATATGGATGAGATGAACTATCACCCGATGAGAAAAGAATATGCTCTGGAAGATGGTACACGTGAAGATAAAGATGATAAAATGTTCGGACGATAAAATTGTGATGGAATGAGTAAAGAAAAAAACATAAACACAAACAAAGAGGTTGTCGAGAAAGAATATTCTACGCTGAACCTTGGTCCTACACATCCCGCAACACACGGTATTTTCCAGAATGTGTTGAAGATGGACGGTGAAATAATAATGGATTCAGAGTCTACGGTTGGATACATCCACCGTGCTTTTGAGAAATTAGCTGAAAGAAGACCTTATTACCAGATCACTCCGATCACCGATCGTTTGAATTATTGCTCTTCACCAATCAATAACATGGGCTGGCACATGACAGTTGAAAAATTGTTGGGAATAGAAATTCCTAAGCGTGTTCAATACCTTCGGGTAATCATTATGGAGTTGGCGCGTATTTCTGATCACGTTATTTGTAACAGTGTTATCGGTGTGGATACAGGCGCAATGACCGGCTTCTTGTATATTTTCCAGATGCGTGAACGTATTTATGATATCTATGAAGAATTGTGTGGTGCGCGTCTGACAACAAATATTGGTCGTATTGGCGGACTTGAAAGAGACTTTTCTCCGAAAGCATGGGATCTGCTTGAGAAATTTTTAATTGACTTTCCACCGGCATTAAAAGAGTTCGAAAACTTATTGATGCGGAATAGAATTTTTATGGATCGTACCATCGGTTGTGGTGGCATCAGTGCCGAAAGAGCATTGAATTATAGTTTCTCCGGACCAAACTTACGTGCTGCAGGAGTTGATTATGATGTGCGTGTAATGAATCCATATTGCTCATACGAAGAATTCGATTTTATTATTCCTGTTGGAACAAATGGTGATACCTATGATCGTTTCATGGTGCGCCAGCAAGAAATGTGGGAGAGTGTGAAGATCATTCATCAGGCAATTGCAAAAATTAAGAAAGAACCTGCAGGTGTTTTCCATGCGGATGTTCCTGAATTTTACCTTCCTCCGAAAGAAGAAGTTTATAACAACATGGAAGCATTGATCTATCACTTTAAAATTGTGATGGGTGAAACAGAAATTCCGAAAGGAGAAGTATATCATGCTGTTGAAGGCGGAAATGGTGAAGTAGGTTATTATCTGATCAGTGATGGCGGAAGAACACCTTACCGTTTGCATATGCGCAGACCATGCTTTATTTATTATCAGGCTTACGCGGAAATGATCAGAGGTGGAATGCTCTCTGATGCAATTTTAACTATGAGCAGCATGAACGTTATTGCTGGAGAATTGGACGCATAATGAATAAAAAGATATTTATTATTTTATTTTTATTTTTTAGTGCTTCTTGTTTTTCACAAATGGGAAGATACGATTTACCTGACATAAAATGGATCTCCGGTAAAGAGCTTGATTTTCTGGATGGAGTAAAAAAAATGAAAGTAATTATTTCATACGATTCTTTGAAAATCTTGAACGTTGAAAATGAAAAATATCAGCAGAACGTTGCTGATACATATGAAAAGGATGTTGCTGGAAAAGGGAAATTGCACATGGATAAATGGCATAAGGCAAAAGGAGATCTTTTTCAAAGGATCTTTATTAAAAATGCTGAACCCCGACTTGCGAAGATGAAGATCAAAGCGTCACTGAA
>JBILYL010000012.1:0-20332 GCA_044377775.1 Bacteroidia bacterium | reverse complement strand
TCCGCAGGGACAGCATATTGTATCGAAATCTATTGGGATGTTTTTTGTGATTTCACGGCAGCCTTCTATTCCTAATTTGTTGGAACCTCCTTCGGGGATCAAATAATAATTATGTGCTCCGAATTTTTCATGGATATAGCCTTCTAATTCTTTCTTGTTTTGATACAACGTGCGCGAAACATAATGTAATTCCATTCCTTGTTCTTTCGCGAATCTTAATGTAGGATTTAATTCAGGGTATTCTTCGCCCCGTATGATTCCGATGGTTTTTAATTTTAACTCTTTTCCCGCTGCAGCTGTTGCTGCAATGTGGTTTGAAAAGGCACCGCCAAATGTAAGTAGCGTAGTTTTATTTTCGTTTTTTGCTGTTTCAATATTGTAATGCAGTTTATGCAATTTGTTGCCGCTGATATAGGTGTGATTTAAATCAAGGCGATAAACATAAAGGTGTATATCGTGCTCAGCTAAAAATCTGGAATTGATTTTCTGAAGTGGAACCGGCTGATGAATCATTTGAACGGGTCTGAAAAACGGATATCCGTTAAAAACGATTCGTCAGTAAGGGTCTTTAGAAATGCGACTACAGTTGCTTTTTGGTAGGACGTTAAATTGTATTGTTTAGGCGGACCTCCCGTTAATCCGTTTGCAGCTAAGCGGTCGTCCAGATTCGCATGGTGTTTCATTCCGCTGTTGTAATGTTCGACCACCTGCTCCAGTGTGCCGAATCTTCCATCGTGCATATACGGAGCTGTCTTATCAATGTTGCGCAGCGAAGGAACTTTAAATTGCCCGAAGTCTGCGCTATCACCAGTGATTATACCTCTTCCATTGTCGGAATAAATGGAGTCCAATCCATTGTTTAATGCTTGTGTATCATAAAAGTTGGCTGTTGTATGGCATTGATTACAATTGATCGTGCCGCTGAAAAATAAATTCATTCCATCCGTTTCGCTGCCAGTAAAATCCGCAAATCCATTTTGCATCCCTGCATCATACCTGGATCGGTAGCTAGTTAACGATTGGATAAATTGCCCCAACGCATTGCTAATCTTATCTATTGTGATCTCTGTTGATCCGAAAGCATTTTGAAACAGTGCCGGATAATAATCTGCTGCTTGTAATTTTTCGGAAAGATCCGCCAAATTCATTCCCATCTCTATGTGGTTTTCAATTGGCATAAGCACTTGCTGTTCAATGGTTGTTGCCCGTTGATCCCAGAAAAAACGAAATGAAAAACGGGTGTTTACGATGGACATTGAATTTCTTGTAGTTGATCCTCCTTCAAACCCGCTGCTGAATGGTTTAGGGTCGCTAAACGCTTTCGATTGCAAGTGGCAGCTGCCGCATGAAATGCTATTGTTCACCGATAATTTTTTATCGTAAAACAATACTCTTCCTAATGTTGCTCCGTTATTCGTAATCGGATTTTGTATTGAACTGATAAATGTTAGCGGAGGTGAATTAAAATGACTTGGGAGTGTATCTGTACCATAGGAATAGGCTTGTTCAGGCAAAACAGGCTTTAGCTCTTTTTCAATTGATTCAGAAGGAATAGCAGGGTCTTTTGCACAAGCGATCAATAAGCATGCGCCCGTATAAACTGAAAAGAAAATACCATTTCTTGAACTCATTTTACAAAGATATAATTTTTGGAATGTCATCCATGTGTTTTCAATAAAAGGATGATATTGAAAAAATACTTTTGACAATTCTGTTTAGCGCATTATCTTTGTTAAATGGCAGATGATATTGGCTTTTCAAATAGTAAACAATTGGATCCTGATGATTTTTATTACAGCGAACAGGGCTATCTTGTTTTTACTGAAAAGTATTTGTTGAAACGCGGTTATTGTTGTCAGAATGGTTGTAAGCATTGTCCTTATGGTTTTAATAAGGAAAAAGGAAGAATCGATAAAAAGAAATAAGTGAATGCTTTTGGAAAATTGGTAATTGATGTTGCCTGTAAAAATATAAATTATGAATACTGAATTCAAACTACAAATAATGGAAGGGATTCCATCTGAATTGCCGGCCTCTAAACCCTTCGATGTAACAATCAATCACGCTCCTAAGCGAAAAGATATTCTTAATAAAGAGGAAAAAAAATTGGCTATCCGTAACGCATTGCGCTACTTTGATAAAAAGCATCATGCTGTATTATCGAAAGAGTTTGCGATGGAACTCAAAGAATACGGACGGATCTACATGTACCGTTTTCGTCCGGATTATAAAATTCATGCACGTCCAATAAATGAGTACCCGCATCAATCGAAACAAGCAGCAGCAATCATGTTGATGTTGCAAAATAATTTAGATTACGCTGTTGCACAGCATCCTCATGAGTTAATTACTTATGGTGGTAATGGTTCTGTTTTTCAAAATTGGGCGCAGTATCTGCTGACCATGAAGTATTTGTCGGAGATGACCGATGAACAAACCTTGGCAATGTATTCCGGTCATCCGATGGGTTTGTTCCCATCGCATAAAGATGCCCCACGTGTTGTGATCACCAATGGAATGATGATTCCGAATTATAGTAAGCCTGATGATTGGGAGAAGTTTAATGCTTTGGGTGTAACCCAATACGGACAAATGACTGCGGGCTCATTTATGTATATAGGGCCACAGGGAATTGTTCACGGTACAACAATTACAGTGATGAATGCCGCTCGTAAAATTTCTAAATCAGAGGACGATCGCAAAGGAAAATTATTTGTCACTTGTGGATTAGGTGGTATGAGTGGTGCACAGCCAAAAGCCGGTAAGATTTCCGGGTTGGTTTCTGTCGTTGCTGAAATTAATCCGAAAGCCGTAAAGACAAGACATTCGCAAGGTTGGGTTGATGAGGTATTTGAGGATCTGCCTGCTTTGTTAAAACGAATCAATAAAGCTCAAGCTGAAAAAGAAGCAATATCATTGGCCTACCAGGGAAATGTTGTTGATCTGTGGGAGTTTTTGGTGAAAGAAAATGTGAAAGTGGATATCGGTACCGATCAAACTTCCTTGCATAATCCATGGGCTGGTGGTTATTATCCTGCTGGATTATCGTTTGATGAATCAAATGTATTAATGGCAAATGATCCGGATCGATTTAAAAAAGAAGTTCAGCAAACCTTGGTTCGCCATGCAAATGCAGTTAATACCATCTCAGGTAAAGGGATGTATTTTTTCGATTATGGAAATGCATTTTTATTAGAAGCTTCTCGTGCCGGAGCAGATATCGTAAATGCTGATGGAACTTTTAAATATAAATCCTATGTTCAGGATATTCTCGGACCAATGTGCTTTGATTATGGTTTTGGTCCTTTCCGATGGGTGTGTTCCTCTTGTGATCCGAAAGACCTTGCTACTACTGATAAATTAGCACTTCATGTGTTGGAGGAAATGTACAAAACTGCTCCGGATGAAATCAAACAGCAGCTTAGCGATAACATCGTTTGGATTAAGGATGCCATGCAAAATAATTTAGTGGTTGGTTCTCAGGCCCGCATATTATATGCCGATTCTGAAGCAAGGGTAAAAATTGCTGAAGCTTTTAATCATGCAATTAAATCTGGTGAATTGTCTGCTCCAGTTGTTCTTGGAAGGGATCATCATGATGTTTCCGGAACAGATTCCCCTTATCGTGAAACGTCAAATATTTATGACGGTTCCAGTTTTACTGCAGACATGGCTGTTCAGAATTTTGTTGGTGATGGTTTTCGTGGTGCAACCTGGATTTCCTTACACAATGGTGGTGGAGTAGGTTGGGGTGAGGTTATTAATGGTGGTTTCGGAATGGTACTCGATGGTTCTGCTGATAGCGACAGACGTTTGAAATCAATGTTGTTCTGGGATGTCAACAATGGTATCGCCCGGAGAAGCTGGGCCAGAAATGAAGAGGCTCTGTTTGCTATCAAACGTGAAATGCAACGGACTCCTGAGTTAAAGATCACGATCCCGAATATTGTGGATGACGATCTATTAAAAGATCTGTTCTAATTCCGGTATAATTGAAAAAATAATTTTTTAATTTTTCCTGAAAATCCTTTCTATACTGTGTATTGGTGTGATTTATTTTTAATTGTTGTGATGGGTTTGGTGAATTGGAATGATTTTTGGCATAGTACTTTAAACCATTAGTTATTTAATTTGTCAATGATTCAAATAATTCAAAGTAATATGAAAAAAATTGCCTTCCTTTTTTTATTGTTTACATTGTGTAATAATAAAGATACCTTTTCTCAAAAGATTGAGAAAGCAGATTCATTAGGTTTACCAGGTGATAATTTAAATCTATATGCAGTGTTGGATCTTTTTCAGAAGTCGAAAACGTTTGAAGAATTCGAAAAACAATTAAATCTGGAAGATTCAAAAATCAATAACCTGGATTTAAATAATGATGATAAAACAGATTACATAAAAGTAATTGATCATCAGACTGGTGAATCACATGCTGTAGTATTGCAGGTGTTGGTTAGTGAAAAAGAAACTCAGGATGTAGCGGTTATTGAAATTGAAAAAGATAAAAGCGGAAAAGTGCTTGTGCAGATTGTCGGGAATGAAGAACTGTATGGCAAAGATTATATCGTTGAACCTACTGAAAATGATCCGACAGCAAAAGTTGCTGATCCGAATAAAAAATCAGATACCACTGTTACTTCTGACGGTAAAACGGTGATCATTAATAATACAACCAATAATTACAATACAACTACATCGCAAAATAATTCTCCAGACACTTATGTAGTGGTGAACCAATGGCCAATCATACATTATGTATACACTCCGGCATATGTTGTATATGTTTCGCCTTGGCATTGGTATTATTACCCCTCTTGGTGGAGTCCTTGGTCGCCATGGTATTGGCACAGCTATTATTGGCATCATTACAATTACCATCATCATCATTATGGTCATTATCACCGGACAAATTATTACCGTGCTCCTAATGCTCATAATTACTATGGTCCACGCAGATCTGTTTCTGCAACGGTTCAGCAAAACAGAACTTCAAAGGTTTATCAACGGACGTATACTTCAAAAAGCCGGGCAGGTGATGGAAAGATAGTTCCTGAAAAAACAAATCCTGCTTTTAAAGATAAACCAAGAGATACTCAGGTAAATCCTGATGTTAAGCCGAAGGATGATCGCCCTAGAGGTGATAATATAAAAAATCAACCGGATGTTAAACCGAACGATACTCGTCCGGCATCTAAGGGTGATAAAAGAGATAATGGGAATAAACCTATTTCTAAGCCTCGTGATAATGCTAAGCCAATTCAAAAGCAGACTCCTAAGCCGAGTCAAAGACAAAATCCAAAGCCATCAAATAAGCCTGCACAAAGAGCACCGAAGGCAAATAAAGGTGGAGGAGGCCGTTAGGTCAGATTGAATTATTCTCTTATATGCATAAAAAAACTGCGATCAATAAAATGATCGCAGTTTTTTTATAAATGTATTGCAGTATTTTTGTTTTATTCTACATACGTTGGTGTATTACAGCTTTCCTTTGTGCCTGCAAATTCATATTTCAGTCCGATCCGGAGTTCGATGTTCTTGTTTTTTACATGCAAGTCTGGTGTAACGTATGCAGGAAGAATATCAGGATTATAAAATGCCTCTACCAAAAATTTAAAATTTGAATAGCTGATGAACTCTACTCCACCACCCAATCCAGTACTCAGGTTCAGTTTAGAAAAACTACTAACGATCTCGGGCGATGTTGTGCTTTGGGTTAACATATAATCCAAGCGCGGACCAACAAGAACATAAGGAATGATGCTATACATTTCGTAGCGAAGTTTCAGATAGTTGTTCCAGGAAAGATACTGCAGTTTATTGGGGTAATTCTGGTCGGGTTGTTTATCGATGGAACCTTTTTGGTTGTATTGAATTTCGCTCACCCAACGCGCATAATCATGGCTGAAAAATTCAGCGAAGAAACTGGCGTTAAAACCAAACGTGTATTTTTTTTTTGAAATAGTGGCAGGATCCTTAAAAAAGAATTTCTGATTTCCCGCGGATACCCCGGCTGTTAATCCAATGCTATTTACAAACTGCGCTTTGCATTGAAATGCAATCGTTAAAATAATGGCGAATGAAATTATTTTTTTCATGATCTCTCTTTAATGCTTAACGTCAAAATTCTTTATAAAGTACAAGGTGCCTGAACAAAAAATATTCGTTCAGTTGTTTATGCACTTGCTGATTCCATCGCTGGGTTGACTTTTTTTACTAAGCCTTGCAATACTTTTCCCGGTCCCACTTCTGTGAATGAAGTCGCGCCATCCGCGATCATTTGCTGAACAGTTTGTGTCCATCTCACCGGTGCTGTAAGTTGTGCAATCAGATTCTTTTTTATTTCCTCCGGATTTGATACCGCACTTGCCGATACGTTCTGGTATATAGGGCAGATCGGCTGGCTGAAATTTGTAGCATGGATAGCCGCTTCTAATTCTACTGCTGCAGGCTGCATCAAAGGGGAATGAAATGCTCCTCCTACAGGTAAAACCAATGCACGTTTTGCACCTGCAGCTTTAAGTTGTTCGCAGGCAATGTTTACTCCGTTGATCGATCCTGAAATTACTAATTGTCCCGGACAGTTGTAATTTGCTGCAACAACAATATCACCGTTTTTAGTGATCTCAGCACATATATCTTCAATGATTTTATCGTCCAGATTTAATACAGCAGCCATTGTGGATGGATTCATCTCACAAGCTTTTTGCATTGCCAATGCCCGTTTAGAAACTAAAACAAGGGCATCTTCAAACGATAATGTTTTGTTTACAACCAATGCTGTGAATTCTCCTAAGCTATGTCCTGCAACCATTTCTGGTTTTATACTTTCTCCTAATGTAGCGGCTAAAATCACAGAGTGTAAAAATATTGCGGGCTGTGTGACTTTGGTTTGTTTTAACTCTTCATCTGTTCCGCTGAACATGATGTCGGTGATTCTGAATCCTAAGATCTCATTTGCTTTTTCAAACATTTCTTTTGCTAATGCGGAAGTCTCGTATAACTCTTTTCCCATTCCAACAAATTGGGAACCTTGTCCCGGAAATACATATGCTTTCATATTTTTAATTTTTAACAGCGAATTGTTTTCATCTGAAAGGTTTTCCGCTGAGGTTAAATACATTTCAATATTAATAAAATAAAAAGAGTCCCGAATTTCATCAGGACTCTTTTTATTCACAATGAATTGTGTGCTTATTTTCTGTCTCCAAATAAACGAAGTAAGAATAAAAACAAGTTAATAAAATCAAGGTATAGATTCAGCGCGCCTAAAATAACAAGTTTGCTTGTAGACTCCAGTCCGAATTCTACACCCGCTCCGATTCTCTTTAGTTTTTGTACATCGTATGCCGTCAATCCGGTAAATACCAATACACCAATAAAACTGATGATGTAACTCATACTATCGCTTTGTAGGAACCAATTGATCACACTCGCTACAATTATTCCAATAAGACCCATCATCATAATAGATCCGAATTTTGTAAGGTCGGTTTTGGTCGTGTAACCAACTACCGACATCAATCCAAACATTGCAGCCGCAGCGGCAAATGTTCCGAAGATGGAAACGGAGGTGTATACAAGAAATATGAAACTTAAACTTGCTCCCATTACAGCTGAGTATAATAAGAATAAGAACAAGATCACAGGATATGAAAATTTATTAAAGCCGAGGGACATTGCAAGTACAAACCCGATAGGAGCAAACATTACAACATATCCAAGTATTGTTAAACCTCCTGCTTCCATGTTCACCAACAAAGAAAGCAATTCCATGTTGTGTCCGAAATAATACGCTACAATAGAAGTGATTGCCAAAGCGGCAAACATCCAGGAAAATACGCTCGCAATAAATGTCTTTGACATTGACGCGGTTTCCTGCTCTGACTGAACATAATTAAAATTATTAGTTTCCATTTTTTAGTTTTTTTTATTTTTAAAATAACATTGCAAAGATAATACCGATTGGGGTTTTATGCAAAAATGTCAGTTGATTTAACAATTTTTGTCTGATTTAATGCAATTTTGCTCCGATTAAACTGATAAATTCCTTACGTGTAGTGTCTTTTAGGAATTCTCCGGTAAAGGCCGAAGTTGTTGTTACCGAATTTTGTTTTTGGATCCCACGCATCTGCATACATAGGTGTGAACATTCAATTACTACGGCTACACCAATTGGGTTAAGCGTATCCTGAATACAATCTCTGATCTCGTTTGTTAGGCGTTCCTGAACTTGCAATCTGCGGGCAAATGCATCAACTACGCGCGGGATCTTACTCAATCCAACCACGCAGCCATTGGGAATGTAAGCCACATGCGCCTTTCCGAAAAAGGGAAGTAAATGATGTTCACACATCGAATACACTTCAATATCTTTAACGATCACCATTTGCTTGTAGTCTTCTTTAAACATTGCTGATTTTAAAATTTCAGCAGGATTCAGATCATAACCATGGGTCAAAAACTGCATCGCTTTGGCAACACGTTCCGGTGTTTTTAATAACCCTTCGCGCTCGGGATTCTCTCCCATATCGGTAAGGATGGTCTTGTATTTAGAGGCAATGTTATCAATCGATTTTAAATTGTAGCGGTCAATTTTTTTGTAGCCTTCTACTTCATCAAATTCATCGTGTCCCATATCGTATTTTGGTTCAATTAATAGTTAATTTATTGGTATTGATTTGTCTTAGAAGAAATTCAACATGTTTGAACATTTAGGTTACTCCCCGAAATATTCAACATAATTGTTTTCAGTCTCAAACAGTTTTATGCAGTGTAATTTGCAATCCAGATTGTTTACATGCGGCAAAAGTTCTTTCCAGATAGCGATGGCCACGTTTTCAGTAGAAGGCATTATTCCTTTCATAAAATCCACATCTAAATTCAGATTCTTGTGATCCAATTTGTCTGTGATGTGCGTTCGTATAATAAGGCTCAGTTCTTTTAAATTTACTGAATAGCCTGTGTCCGGATTTACATTTCCTTTAACTGTTACATATAGATTGTAATTGTGTCCGTGCCAGTTAGGATTCGCACATTTCCCGAAAATTTCGTTGTTTTGTTCTTCGCTCCAATTGGCATTGTGCAGCTTATGTGCTGCATTAAAATGTTCTCTTCGTGTTATATAGATCATAGTCTTTTTAATAGAATGCAAATATAAGTTATCTCCACAATATATGAATAAAACAAATCTGCGTTCAGATTAAACAGCGGAACGTATTTTTTGTTTAGAAGATAACTATCTTTGTGGTGATGAAAATATTAATTGTAGCTGCAACAAAGTTTGAGATTGAACCCTTGATTGAAAGGTTTGGTGCTATTAATACAAATGGTAGCCGTATTTTTTCTCGTAATTATAAAGAGCATGAACTTGATTTTTTGATTACAGGTATCGGAATGGTGGCCACGGCATACCATACGGGTAAAGTATTGAATGAATCCTATGATGCCGCATTTAATATCGGCATTTGTGGTAGTTTTAGCCGTAATATCGAAATAGGTTCGGTAGTAAATGTTTATGATGACCGTTTTTCTGAGCTCGGAGCTGAAGATGATGGCGACTTTCTTACGTTGGAAGAATTAAATTTAAATGGCGTTTCGAGAATTGAAAATTTAAGCGGTGCGCTCCATCCCTTAATTGAATTACTTCCCAAAGTAACCGGTATAACCGTAAATACTACTCATGGAAATGAAGATAGCATAAAAAAAGTATACAATCAATTTCATCCATACACGGAAAGTATGGAAGGCGCTGCTTTTATGTTTGTTTGTGAACAAGAAAATATTCCTTACGTTCAAATCAGAGCAGTCTCTAATTATGTTGAAAAAAGAAATCGTGAAGCATGGAATATTCCTTTGGCAATTGTGAATTTAAATAAGCAGATGTTCGAAATTATCGATCAGCTATAAACATTCTGTTTTTCCTTTTCCATCGGAATGACAGTTCTATACAAATTATGAGTCAATCAAAAATCAATAATCAGCAGGAGGTCATTTCCTTGGGTTTCAGCCCTTGCCCGAACGATTGTTTTATTTTTGATGCGATGTTGCACGGAAAAATTGATACGGAAGGTTTGGCCTTTAACGTGTTTATGGAAGACGTAGAAACATTGAACCGTAAGGCGTTTGTTGCCGAATTGGACGTTACCAAACTTAGCTACCATGCCTATGCACACCTTACAAAAAAATATCAACTCCTGAATGCCGGGAGCGCGCTGGGTAATGCCTGCGGTCCGCTGCTTATTTCTTTGAAGAGTTATTTACCCGAAAATGTCAATTCTTTGAATATTGCCATTCCCGGAAAATATACAACAGCGAATTTTCTTTTATCGCTTGCCTTTCCGCAGGCCAAAAATAAAATAGAGATGGTGTTTTCTGAAATTGAGGAGGCTGTTTTATCCGGAAAAGTAGATGCAGGTCTAATTATTCATGAAAACCGCTTTACCTATGAGCAAAAAGGGTTAAAGAAAATTATTGACCTTGGTGAATATTGGGAAGCTCTTTCTAATGCTCCAATTCCATTGGGTGGGATTGTGATCAAACGTAATTTTTCAGAAGAGTTGAAATTGAAATTCGACAGGGTATTGCGAAAAAGTGTAGAATATGCATTTGCAAACCCTGAATCTAGTCTTAACTTTGTAAAAGAAAATGCTCAGGAGATGAGTGAAGAAGTAATGTATAAACACATCGGTTTATATGTGAATAATTATTCGGTTGATCTCGGAGTTGAAGGCAAGCGAGCGGTTCGTCTGCTGTTTGAAAAAGCTCAGGATTTGGGAATAATTAATAAAATTGAAGACGAAATATTTTTGTGATCGTCATAAAAAATGACGTTTTTCTTAAGAACGTTATTGCGAAGAACGAAGCAGTTTAGTTTATAATGGAGATAGGTTGATTCATTTCTCACAATGACAGTTAAAACAAACATTTAATTCTTAGAATATGATTATAGTAACAGGTGCAGCAGGTTTTATCGGTAGTTGTCTGGTAAGCAAACTCAATCAGGAAGGTTTTGTTGATCTTATTCTTGTGGATGATTTTTCTTCTGAAGAGAAGATGAAAAATCTGACTGGAAAAAAGTATTCTCAATTGATCCATCGGGATAATTTTATTCAATGGTTGAATGAAAATCAACGCTTGGTGCAATTTATTTTTCACATTGGAGCCCGCACGGATACTACGGAATTCAGTAAAGAAATATTTGACAGACTGAACTTGAATTATACCAAAGATATTTGGAATGTGTGTGTGGAATTCGGATTGCCATTAGTATATGCTTCTTCAGCAGCAACTTATGGAATGGGTGAATGTGGTTATGATGACAACGAGGCTTTGATCGATAAATTAAAGCCGTTGAATCCATACGGAGATTCCAAAAACGAATTTGATAAGTGGGCGTTAAAGCAAGAGAAAAAACCTTATTTCTGGGTCGGACTTAAGTTCTTTAATGTTTATGGGCCAAACGAATTTCATAAAGGCCGTATGGCATCTGTGATCATGCATTCATTTAACCAGATTCAGGAAAAAGGATCCGTAAAATTATTCCGTTCTCACAATCCCGAT
The DNA here is from genome assembly GCA_044377775.1 of Bacteroidia bacterium. Lineage (GTDB taxonomy): Bacteria > Bacteroidota > Bacteroidia > 2-12-FULL-35-15 > 2-12-FULL-35-15 > 2-12-FULL-35-15. The sequence goes on along the minus strand of JBILYL010000012.1, from coordinate 8,770 downwards.
TATAAAGATGGCGAGCAGTTGCGTGACTTTGTATACGTGAAGGATGTTGTGGAAGTGTGTCATTTCTTGCTTCATCACCGCAAAGATTCCGGGATCTATAATTTAGGTTCAGGTAAAGCGCGTACTTTTTTAGATCTTGTGAAAAATACGTTTGCGGGAGTGGGGAAAGAATCACAAATTGAGTTCATTGATACGCCAATCGATATCCGTGATAAATACCAGTATTTTACCGAAGCGAATATGACGAAAATGAAATCGATCGGTTATTCAAAACCTTTTCATACGCTTGAAGAGGGCGTGAGTGATTATGTGAAAAATTATTTGGTTGGGAAGAAGTATTATTAAATAGAGGCACTCAAGCTGATCAGGGTTCGCTTAATTGTTTTCAATTTGTTTTCAATCTCAGAAAATTGATTTTTTTCAATCTTCATTTCGTGCTTTACTGTTTTTCTGTTTTCTTTCAGATATTTTTTCGCCCCTTCTAACGTAAGTCCTTGCTCCTTTACCAGATTGTAGATGACTTTGAAGTTGTCGATATCGTCAGGAGTAAAAAGGCGGTTTCCTTTCTTATTTTTTTTTGGTTTGATAATATCAAATTCCTTTTCCCAAAAGCGGATCAAGGAAGTGTTCACTGTGAACATTTCCGAAACTTCACCAATGGTGTAGTATAATTTAACGGTATCGGTTTCTTTATAGGGCAAGTCGAAATATTATAAATTGAAAATTATGAATTATAACTGATACTGCATGAAAAAAAACATTTTTTAGTCAAATGATTGTGACGATTGTTCCGAAAGTTCGATTAGTTTCTGATATTGTTCTGGTGTTAAGTCGCTGTAATAATAGTTGATCGGATTCATTTTTTCTCCACCTTTCATTACTTCATAGTGTACGTGAGGAGCCGTTGAAAGCCCTGTGCTGCCTACGTAACCGATCAGCTGACCACGTTTGATCTTTTGTCCGGGGCGCACTACAAATTTTAACATATGCCCGTATAATGTTTTATAACCGTAACCGTGATTTAATACAACGTGATTCCCATAACCCTGAGCGGTGGCATCTGCCCGTTCAACTGTCGCATCACCGGTTGCTCTGATCTCTGTACCTTGTGGAGCGGCAAAATCCATTCCTGGGTGAAACTCAGGTGTTTTATAGATTGGATGCGTTCTCCATCCGAATCCAGACGGCTGATGTCTCAGGTCTTCGTTGGCGATCGGCTGAATAGCAGGAATAGAAGCCAGAAGTTGGGCTTTTCCTTTTACCAGCTTAACCACTTCATCAAATGATTTCGATTGAATGTAGAGTTGTTTGCTGATCCTATCCATTCTCTTACTTGTTTCAATCATTAGATCCGAATTGTTGTACCCTTGTAATTCTTTGTAACGGTCTACTCCGCCAAATCCCGCTTTGCGGATAGTTGCTGGAATCGGCTCTGCTTCAAAGATCGTACGGTATATATTGTTATCACGCTCTTGAATGTCGTCCAGCACTTCTGCAACCTCGGTCATACGGTTATTTAAAAGTTCATATTGAAGGGAAATAACTTCATTTTCGCGTCTCAATTGCTTCTCTTTAGGCGAATTCAGGTATTTGAAGGCAAGAATAATCGTGATCGTTGCAAAAAACAATCCTGTTGCTAGATATGAAAGCACCTGCCACACCCGCTTACGGATAGGTACCGTCACCTTTTCATAGGTGAGAGACTTGGTATTGAATTTATATTTGATCTTACTCAATATTTCTTTGCTTTGCTTAATGCGAATTTACACAAATAAACTAAATTTGCAATCTTGTTTAGGTTATGAATCGGGAGTTCAGAGATTTTAATGTGAATTTCTAAAATATAAGAGAATGAAAACTGAGGAATAGAATAGCTGTTTTATTCTCAGAAATATTAATAAATCAAGTTTTATGGAATCAAGTAAAGTACGCCAGACATTTTTAGATTTTTTTAAGTCGAAAGGGCACGAAATTGTGCCTTCATCACCAATGGTTGTGAAAAATGATCCAACATTAATGTTCATTAATTCGGGGATGGCACCTTTCAAAGATCTCTTTTTGGGAAATGCACCCTTAAAATTCCCACGTGTGGCGGATACACAGAAATGTCTTCGTGTAAGTGGTAAACACAACGATCTGGAAGAAGTTGGTGTTGATACATATCACCATACGATGTTCGAAATGTTAGGCAATTGGAGTTTTGGTGATTATTTTAAAAAAGATGCAATTACCTGGGCTTGGGAATTATTGACGGAGGTTTATAAAATTGATAAATCCCGTTTGTATGTTACCGTTTTTGAAGGCAGTAAAGATGATAATTTAGGATTCGATCAGGAGGCATATGATATCTGGAAACAGTTTATTCCCGAAGAGCGTATTCTGAGAGGAAATAAAAAAGATAATTTTTGGGAGATGGGCGATATTGGTCCTTGTGGGCCATGTTCTGAAATTCATTACGATGGCAGAACAGATGAGGAAATTGCAAAAGTAAGTGGCGCTTTACGAGTGAATAATGATGATCCGCAAGTGATCGAAGTGTGGAATAATGTATTCATGGAATTTGAAAGAAAGGCAGATGGATCGTTGGTGAAATTGCCAAAACAACATGTGGATACAGGAATGGGTTTTGAGCGGCTAGTGCGTGTACTCCAAGGTAAACAATCAAATTATGATACGGATGTTTTTAAGCCTGTTATCGATAAAATTGAAGAGCTTTCTGGCTTGCGTTACAAGCCGAAAGATGAAGATAAACATCCGAAACAACTTATTGTAAATATTGGAATGCGTGTTATTGCAGATCATATCCGTGCGATCTCTTTTAGTATTGCTGATGGTCAATTACCATCCAATACAGGAGCAGGTTATGTGATCCGCAGGATTTTAAGAAGAGCGATCCGATATGGTTATCAATCACTGAATTTAAAAGAACCGTTTATGCATCGTTTAGTTCCTGTTCTTGCACATCAGATGGGGCATGCCTTTCCGGAACTTGTGTCGCAGAAATTATTGATCGAAAAAGTGATTAAAGAAGAAGAGATCGCTTTCTTCCGCACCTTAGAAAATGGATTAAAACGCATTGATCAGGTATGCGCAACAACCATAAGTGAAAAGAAACAAATAGTGGATGGTGCAATCGTTTTTGAATTATATGACACGTTCGGTTTTCCGATCGATCTTACTTCATTGATAGCTCGTGGCTATGGTTTGAGTATAGATGAATCAGGTTTTCAGAAAGAATTAGAAAAACAAAAAAATCGTTCGAGAGAAGCAACAGCAGTTGATACCGGTGATTGGATATTGGTTGATGCTAGAAACGCAGAAGAGGGTGGACGGGTGTTTGTCGGTTACAAACAATTGGAATCTGAAAGCAAGATAATTCAATACCGTAAAGTAAAGGCGAAAGGAAAGGAGCAGTTTCAATTAGTGTTGGATAACACTCCTTTTTATGCGGAGAGTGGCGGACAAGTGGGTGATAACGGATTGCTAGAGTCAGCAAACGAAACGATTACAATTACTGATACGAAGAAAGAAAATGGAATCATCATTCATTTTGCTGATAAGCTTCCTGAAAATTTCACACAAACATTTATTGCAAAAGTAAATGCTCAGCGAAGAAAATTGACCGAAAATAATCACAGTACAACTCACTTAATGCATGCTGCACTTCGCCAGGTTTTAGGAACACATGTAGAGCAAAAAGGAAGTTTGGTGAATGATGAATACCTGCGTTTCGATTTTTCTCATTATTCTAAAGTAACAGATGAAGAGATTGCTCAAATAGAATCTATCGTAAATCAAAAGATTCGCGAGAATATTGCTTCAGATATCAAAGAAATGCCAATTGATGAAGCACGTAAGACTGGTGCAATGGCTTTGTTTGGTGAAAAGTATGGCGACCTTGTTCGCGTTGTTACATTCGATAAAAATTATTCAATTGAATTGTGCGGTGGAACCCATGTTCCTGCAACGGGACAGATAGGTTTGTTTAAAATTACTTCCGAAGGTGCAGTTGCTGCAGGTATCAGACGGATCGAGGCAATTACTTCTGTGAAGGCGGAGGAATTCTTTAACGAGCAGATTGGTCTAGTTAACGAAGTAAAAGCACTTTTGAAAAATCCGAAAGATGTAGTTAAAAGTTTGCAGGGATTAGTAGACCACAACTCCGAGTTGCAGAAACAGGTCGATCAATTACTGCGTGAAAAGGCAAAAGGATTGAAAGTAGAATTGCTCTCTAAAAAACAAACAATCAATGGTATTAATTTTATTTCCGAAAAAATTGATCTGGATTCTGCTGACGCAATTAAAGATCTATTGTATGAAGTAAGAAGCCAGATTGATAATTTATTTATGGTAATTGGTGCTGAGGTGAAAGGAAAACCAAGTTTATCCATTATCATTTCTGATAATTTAGTGACTGAGAAAAATTTGAATGCAGGAACAATCATGCGCGATATTGCAAAGGAGATACAAGGTGGAGGTGGTGGTCAGCCGTTTTATGCAAATGCAGGAGGAAGTAATTTGCAAGGAATTGGTAAGGCTTTGGAAAAAGCGAAGACGTATTTGAATTAGATAATTACTCCGAAAGAAATTTCGGAGTTTTTGTATTTCCGGAGCCTGATTTAAAATTATTTTGTTTACAGCACTAAATTAACTTTAAGTACTACTTAAATGACTTTTATTTCTTTTTATTCCTACTTATATTTGTAAAAAAATCATGAAAAAAATTAATTATTTCTTTGCTTCGATTTTATTCTTTTTAACATTTTTATCGAAAGCCCAGCCCTACCAAATTGGTCATACCCAAATAACCTATACCGATCCGGCAAGAGGAGGCAGAAGTATTCAAACCGAGATCTATTACCCTGCTGCTATAGCGGGAACAAGTGTGCCTGTATCTTCAGGGATGTATCCTGTGATTGTTTTCGGACATGGTTTTGTTATGACTTGGGATGCCTATCAGAATGTTTGGGAAGATTTGGTTCCCCAAGGATACATAGTTGCGTTTCCCCGCACAGAAGGGAGTATCAGTCCTGTTCATGCTGAGTTTGGTAAGGATCTGAAGTTTTTAGTGACCAAGCTTAAAAGCGAAAGTGCTGTTAATGTAGCATCACTTTTCTACAATCATATAAATACAAAATCAGCGATCATGGGTCACTCTATGGGAGGAGGAAGTGCATTTTTAGCTGCAGAAAGCAATACAGACATCACTACGATGGTGACTTTTGCCGCTGCAAATACAAGTCCCCCTTCGATTGCTGCAGCAAATAATGTATTGGTTCCTTCTCTTGTTTTTGCCGGTGAAAATGATTGTGTTGCACCGCCTGCTGTGCATCAGATTCCCATGTATGATTCTCTGGGTGCTGCATGTAAAACTTTTATCAGTATAAAGGGAGGAGCACATTGCGAGTTCGCAAACTTTAATTTTAATTGTTCATTCGGACAATCTACCTGTACGCCTACACCAACTATTACGCGCACCCAACAGCAGGATGTTGCTTCCGATTTTCTTAAATTGTGGTTAGAATATTATTTAAAAGATATGTGTAATTCATGGAATGTTTTTAATGATTCCCTTTCTGTTTCTTCGCGTATTACTAACAATCAGTCTTGTACGATCGTTGATCCGGTTATCTCACTTTCTGGTTCAATTTTAACATCAACTCCTGCAACAACCTACCAATGGTTTTTCAACGGGTCGGTCATTCCCGGGGCAACATCACAAAATTATTCGGCAACCGTAGCGGGGAATTATTACGTGGAAGTAACATATTACAATACCTGTCCATATCCATCGAATACAATAACTGTTGTTGCAACGAGCGTAACAACTAATTCAGATCTTGAAGGTTTGAGCATTTACCCGAATCCTTCGGATGAATTTATTACGTTAATCTTTACACCCCGTTCAACAGCGGATATATCGATCCGTATTTCGAATCTTATCGGAGAAGTTGTTTTTCAGAATTCTTTTAGTGCCGTTGCAAATCAAATTCAGACACATAAGTTTTCTTTAATAGAACTGAAGCGTGGAATTTATTTTATTGAGGTGCGCTCAACTGCGTTTAACTATGTTGAAAAAATAATAAAGCACTAGATTTTTTGTTGGGGAAAGAAGAGTCTGTCGTTCAAACACTGAATGATAGTCTTTTCTATTTTTCGATTCGCCAGTCGATCGGCAAAATTCCCTGATGTTCTAATATTTTATTCGTTTTAGAAAAATGTTTACAACCAAAAAATGCACCTCTCGCAAGTGGTGAAGGGTGAGCTGCTTTTAAAATAAAGTGTTTGTCGCTATCGATCAGATCTGCTTTTGTCTGAGCAAAATTCCCCCAAAGCAAAAAAACAATTCCTTTTTTGTTATCTGAAATGGTCTTTATGATGCTGTCCGTAAATTTCTCCCAGCCTTTTTTTTGATGAGAGCCTGCCATACCCGCTCTGACTGTCAGTGTCGCATTCAATAATAATACACCTTGATCAGCCCATGATTCCAGATTACCGTCCTGAGGAATAGGAATACCGAGATCATCCCTTAATTCTTTAAAAACATTAACTAATGAAGGTGGTTTTCGGATTCCGGGGCTGACAGAAAAACACAGTCCATTTGCCTGTCCGGGGCCATGATATGGATCTTGACCGATAATTACCACTTTTATTTTATCGTATGGGGTTCGGTTGAGTGCCGCGAAGATCTGATTTCCAGGAGGGTATACTAAATGCGTTTCCTTTTCGTTTAACAGAAAGTCTTTCAGTTCAGAAAAGTAAGCAGAGTTGAATTGTTCATCTAATACCTTTTTCCAGCTTTTGTGAATATCAACATCGGTTTTAGTCATATTTTAAGAGTCGTTTCAGGTATCAAAAGTAGTGTTATTTAGCGTTTTTACCCCTTTGTGTAAAAAATAGTTGTTAAATGGTTTGCATAAATCTAGAATTATTCTAATTTTGCATTTCATATTTGATTGTTCAGTATTAATTATTATCATTCCTCTCATGAAAAAAGTTTTTGTAATTACCATGTCAGTTGTTTTTATAGGTGCTACTTTATCTTCATGCAGAAGTCATGAGCGTTGTGCTGCATATGGGAAAATTAACAAAATCGACTCTGGAAAGAAAATTTCGGACAAGACTGAAAAGTCAATTTAATTCTAACCTTTCTCTTTATGAAAAGAATTTCTATAATAGCTGCTACAGCATTCTTTTTGAGCGCAACATTCACTTCTTGCAAGTCTCATACACCATGTGCAGGTGTTACTTCTAAAGCCGGTAAGGTAAAAGTAAGCTCAATCGTACGTCCTGTTTAATTTCACTTTCTTATGAATTGGTTGCCCTTAGTTACTGAAGATCAGTTAACTCAAATTGATGTTTTATCTAATCAGCCTGATATTTCTGCTGTTGTGATCTTTAAACATAGCACACGTTGCTCAATAAGTTCAATGGCACTCAATCGATTAGAGCGTTCCTGGAATCTTCCGGAGCAAAAAGTGCCTGCCTACTATCTGGATCTATTGAACTTTAGGGGTATTTCAGCTGAAATTGAGCAGAAATATGGTATTACCCATCAATCACCGCAAATATTGGTCATTAAAAACGGAAAATGCATTTTTTCGGCTACTCATTCGGATATTTCTGCAGCAGACCTCGCAGCATTTATTAATAGTTAAAAATAACTGTTTGTTTTATTTCCTGGCTAAGGCTCTTTGCAACGGGGCAAGTAAATGCAGCGTGTTCCAATAAGGTTTTATCTTTATCCGAATAATTGTTTTTCGGCATTGTAAATTCAACGATAATCTCACCCACTCTTCTCGGATCCGATACCATTATCTTTGTGATCTCAATGCTTGTTCCCTCAATTTTGAGTGCGTTTCTTTCAGCAACGATGCCCATGATTGTGATCATGCAGCAACCTAACGATGTTGCCAGTAAATCTGTGGGAGAAAATGCTTCCCCTTTGCCATTGTTGTCTATTGGAGCGTCTGTTAGGATCGTTCTGCCGGATTGTAAATGCGTAGATTCTGTTCGGAGATTCCCCTGATATACTATTTTTGATGTTTTCATCGTTTTAATGGTTGGGATAAATGTGTTTTGTTTCGTATATTTGTAATTGTATTATATAGTCAGTAAAGGTAAGCGAATGCGCAATAATTTATATCTATTTATTTTATTTTCTCTTTTTACTTTTTCCGTTTTCGGACAAGAGTTAAAAGACGATCTTTCGCGATTGGAACGCGGTGAGGACTTAAAAGTACTTTATCGGAACGAATCCAGTATCGGATTGTATGTTCACTCTGCCGGAGGATTAGGTTTAGCATACCGTAGAGGTTATCACGTTCATGGTACACGCAAACGCATGCTTGAACTTGAAGTTCAGAATTTCAGACATCCCAAAGATATTAAAAGTGTAAATGCATATTACGATAACGCGAAGGGTTTTAGTTACGGTAAATTAAATTCCTTTTTGATCATCCGTCCGGGAATCGGATTTCAAAATATCTTATTTGAAAAGTTAGAGAAAAAAAATGTAGAGATCAGGTATTCCTATTTTATCGGAGCAACCTTGGCATTTGCAAAACCTGTCTATCTTGAAATTATTGTTCCTACGGCAGATCCTACTGTTAATGCTGTTTCAACAACGCGATACGATCCGGATGAACATTTTCCTTCTGAAATTTATGGTAAAGCATCCTTTTTTAAAGGAATAGATCAAACACGGATCTATCCGGGAGGATATGCGAAACTGGCCTTGAGTTTTGAATATGGCAAACGGTACAATGTT
>JBILYL010000140.1:0-6798 GCA_044377775.1 Bacteroidia bacterium | reverse complement strand
CAGATACACCTACACCGGTTACAAATCTATATCAAACAGCGCATTCTCTTGGCAGCGACCGTTTAGCTGGAGCAGTCGGGGGTAATTTCTTGTTTCCTGGTAAAAATGTACTGGTGATCGATTGCGGAACCTGCATTAAATATAATTTTGTGACCAATAATAACGAATACATTGGTGGTGCTATTTCTCCGGGGTTGCAGATGCGTTTAAAGGCGATGCATACTTTTACTTCACGTTTGCCGTTGTTAGCTGTTGATCATTCGTTTGATCGGTTTATTGCTACAAATTCAAATGATAGTATCTTATCGGGTGCGCAAATGGGTGCTACCGCTGAAATAGATGGCTTTATTGAACAGTATAAAAACCTCTATCCGGATATAAATGTGGTTTTAACGGGTGGAGACGTTAATTTTTTTGAGAAACGGGTAAAAAACAGCATCTTTGCAGACCAAAATTTAATCCTGAAAGGATTGAACGAAATTTTAGATTACAATTTAAATCGTATTAAGTGATAAATATGTACTTCAGCAAGTCGAATTTTCTTAGATCAACAGCCTTCATATTTTTATTACTTACTTCATTGTTCCTTCTGAACACATCAGCATCGGCTCAAACGACCAGCTCTCCATATTCCCGTTACGGAATTGGTGATGTGGGAGGTAAAGGTTTCGGACAAGGTTTTGCATTAGGCGGTACATACATAGCAATGCAGAACGATTCGGTTCAGATGTTTTTTATCAATAATGGAAATCCCGCTTCCTATTCAAATATGCGCCTGGTAACTGCCGAGCTGGGTGCAACCTATAACCGTGTTCAATTGGAAAGTGCAGATGCTAAAAAAACAATTAATAATGCTTCCTTAGCTTATATATCTCTTGCTTTCCCGATCAAAAAATGGTGGGGCGCAAGTGTTGGTCTTGTTCCTTTTAGTTCTGTCGGCTATAAAGTTTCTGACGAGCAAGTTATTACCAACATCGGGACTGTGAATTATTTGTATGAAGGTACCGGTGGTATTAATCAGGTTTATTTTGGAAACGGTTTAAAGCCGCTTTATAATTTACCTCGCACGTATCAACTGTCTTCTAAATACGCATCATTGCGCTCGTTGAAGCGTGCCGATAATTCCTTAAAATCCTGTCATGAGTTGTTTGCCGACAGACAAGAGATGCGTAAAGCATTGAATAGAAAAAAATTCCTTCAGAGTTTATCCTTGGGTGTGAACGCTTCCTACCTTTTCGGGAATATGGAAAATACCAGACGTTCTGTTTTTCCGGCAAGCATCTATGCATTTAATACAAGAGTAGGAACCAACACGCGTGTGGATGGCTTGTACTTCGATTATGGAATGCAGATGGCTTATGTTATTGATTCGGTTTCATATAAAGATAAAGCAGACTCTTGTCGTCCGGTTAAATACCGCGATCTCAAAGAAAATGTGAAAGTGTTATTCGGACTGACTTTCGCTTCGCAAACATCAATGAATGCAAGTATAGATAGCGTTTCCTACAGTTATTTTAATAATTCTGCAGGGAATGAGATCATTAAAGATACGATTGAAAATACGCAGGGAACAAAAGGAAAGATCACCTTGCCGCTTTCATTCGGTTTTGGTATCGGTTTCAAGAAAGGTGATAAATGGCTGGTTGCAGCCGATTTCGCTTTTCAGAATTGGAGTTCATACAGCTCCTTTGGGCAATCACAAGAATTAAAAAACAGTATGCGTGCTTCCTTGGGAGCTCAGTTTATTCCCGATCCACGTCCGAATGCTATTTATTTGAAGAGGGTACATTACCGTTTAGGTATGCGCTATATGCAAACCGCACTTGAGTTGAAAAATACGCCTTTGAATGAGTATGGTTTAGTTGTCGGATTTGGTTTTCCTGTAGGAAGAAGTTTTATTCTACAAAATTTTTCAATGGTAAATATCGGAGTGGAGTTTGGTCAGCGAGGAACAGTTACAAACGGACTTATCAAAGAAAATTACTTGAAAGCGTCTATCGGATTTACGATTAACGACAGGTGGTTCCAGAAGCCAAAATTTGATTAATTTTATAATGTATCAGTGCTTCTGAAAAGTATATGCATGCCTTTTAATCAAATGCTCAGAAATATTCTATATACAGTTTGTGTTCTTTTTATGTTTATAGGCTTTTCAGCCTGTGAGAATGATATCGATGTTGTAAATTCGATCACGTCTGCTACAGAAAAAAAATTGCCTTTAACATCCAGCAAAAATGTGGAATACCTGTATAGCGATTCAGCGGTAGTGCGGGCCAAAGTAACTGCTCCTCAGGTGGACCAATTTGGCGGAGAAAAGCCCTACCTGGAACTTCCCAAAGGAATGAATATTGTTTTTTACCAGGCAACAAAGAAGGAACAGACGACCCTTACTGCCAACTATGGAATTGGTTACGACAGCGGGAGTGGTGTGATGGAAAAAATGGAAGCCAAAGGAAATGTAATTGTGGTTAACGAAAAAGGAGAGAAATTAAATACGGAACATTTGATCTGGAATGCCGCTACAAAAAAAATATATACCGATGATTTTGTAAAAATAACAACGAAAGATCAAGTGATCTGGGGTGATGGAATGGAAGCCGATCAGGATTTTTCAGAATACAAGATAAAAAATGTAAAAGGAGAAATAGATATTAAAGATGCAGATCTAGCTCCCGGTAAAAACGAAAATAAACAATAAGTAATGAATAAAACTTTCAGAATATTAGAACTTGTATGGCTTTTTATGGGCTGTGTTGGTGTTATTATGTGTGCCTTTTCCATCATCAGCGGTGATAACAGAGGTTCAATTTATTTCCTGGTTTTTACCTTTGCATGTGGATTGATGTATGCCGTTAGACGTAAACAAAGAATGAAGTTTGAGGCATCTCAAAAACAGAAAGAAGAATCAAAAAAATAAAAAGTGGAAAGTACAATCATCATTTTAATTGCAATGCTTGCGTCCGCATTTTTTTCGGGGCTCGAGATCGCGTTCATTACTTCCAATAAATTACGGATCGAACTTGAAAATAAACAAGGAAACTTCTCCGCGAAAATATTATCACATTTTAGTAAATATCCTTCGCGTTATCTAGGAACCATGCTGCTTGGGAATAACATCGCATTAGTGATCTTTGGTATTTATATGGATGAACGATTGGAAGGTTTTTTGGTGCAATTTATTCCTCATGAATATAAAATATTGATCCTTCTTATCTCAACTTTTCTTTCTACAATGCTGATTCTTATAACTGCCGAGTTTTTACCGAAAAATTTATTCAGGATCAATCCGAACAAAACTCTTACTTTATTTTCATTTCCTCTTACAATCGTTTATGGCTTGCTGTATCCCATTGTAATGATCACGATTGGTTTCTCTGAATTTATTCTCAAAAGATTATTCCGTTTGAAAATTGAAAATGAAAATGCCGCATTTACAATGATCGACTTAGATAATTATGTAAGAGAAGGAACGTCCTCTTCGGTTGAGAAAAAAGCGGAGATGGATCATGAGATCCAGATTTTTCAGAATGCATTGGATTTTTCCAGCGTGAAAGCCCGGGAGTGCATGATCCCCCGCACAGAAATTATTGCCTTGGATGTTAATGAATCGATCAGTGTTTTAAAACAAAAGTTTATTTCTTCGCGCCTTTCAAAAATATTGATCTATGCCGATAGTATCGATAACATTATTGGTTATGTGTATTCAAAAGAACTTTTTAAAAGCCCCGAAAGCATAAAGAGTATTTTATTGCCCGTAAGTATTGTTCCTGAATCGATGGCTGCAAGTGAAGTTCTTACCGTTTTTATTCAACAGCATAAAAGTATTGCTGTGGTTGTTGATGAATTTGGTGGCACATCCGGAATGCTTACCATGGAAGATGTTATGGAAGAAATTTTCGGAGAGATAGAGGATGAACACGATAAAGAAGAAATGATCGAAAAGCAACTATCTGATCATGAATTTATTTTTTCTGCCCGCTTAGAAACAGATTATATCAATAAAAAATACAACCTCAATTTACCCATCCTTGATAATGTCGAAACCTTGGGCGGATTGATCATGCATTACCACGAAAGTATTCCCCATTTTCAAGCCGAAATCAGAATCGAAAACTTTTTATTTACCATAATTGCGGTGACCAGAACCCGAATAGATCAGGTGAATTTAACGATTCAAAACTCAAATTCCTGATAATCAGGCATTTGATTTCAAAAACCTTTTGCCTAAAAACTTTTAAGATTTCGCTAAGAATCTTATATTTGCAACCCTGTTAATTAATTCGGATCAGCCAATTGGTTAACGGGCAAAAAACAAAAACAAAAAAAATATATATGAGTACTTTAGAAAGTTTGCGTAAGCGTTCAGGCCTTTTGGTTGCAATTGTAGGTTTGGCATTGTTAGCATTTGTATTAACCGGTTTGTTTGAAGGCGGTAGTTCTATGTTTGGCGGTAATGATACCGCTGTAGGAGAGATTGCCGGAAACACGATCGATATCAATGTTTTTAAGAACAAAGTAGATGCTGCTGTTGAAACCCAAAAGCGTAACAGCCAGAAAACATCGCTAACCGCTGAAGAAACAGATGGTATTGTTCAACAGGTTTGGAACCAGATGATCAATGAGCAGGTTATGGTGAAGGAATATGAGAAATTAGGAATTTCTATTTCTGATGAAGAATTATATGACTTGATGGTGACTCACCCTCATTCTGCTTTGGTTAGAAATTTAAGTGATCCTCAAACTGGAAAAGTTTCTCCGATGTTCGCTGATCCTCAAACAGGTGAAGTAAGTCCGGCTAAGATCCGTGAGTTCACGCAAGCAATGACTGATGAGCAGGAAGCACAATGGATGCAATTAGAAGAATATGTTCGTCAGGTTCGTGTGATTGAAAAATACAACAACCTTATCAAAAAAGGATTGTATGTTACTTCATCTGCAGCAAAACGTGAATATATTGCTCAGAATAACATGTCTTCGATCAGATATGTTGTTAAAAATTACAAATTATTGGCCGATAGTACCATTAAAACAACCGAAGAAGAATTGAACGCCTATTATTCTGCTCACCAGAATTCTTATAAGCAAGAAGCTTCACGTGTATTGGAATATATCACTTACGACATCGTGCCTTCTCAGGAAGACATCGCTGAAGCGAAAGTAAGAATGCAGAAAGTAGCAGCTGATTTTAAGGCTACAAAATCGTTCAAAGAAGATTCAACGTTCATTATTGCAGAATCTGAAACACGCAATTTTGACCAATCTTTTCATACAGCAGGAACTTTGTCTCCGTTTATTGACACTGCCATGTTTAAGGCAGAAGTTGGAACTGTAATGGAACCATACGAAGAAAATGGTGCTTTGAAAGTTTCAAAATTATTAGCGACAAAAATGTCTGCCGATTCAGCAAAGGTTCGTCATATCCTTGTAGGATATAAAGATTCCGGAGCTTCTCAAACGATTACACGTACAAAAGAACAAGCCAAAGCGATGTCTGACAGTTTGTTGGGTGCACTTAAAAAAGGTGGAAAATTTGTTGATTTCGTAGAGAAATTCTCTGATGATGGTGGTAAAAAAATGCCTCCCAATAAGAAAGAAGGAGAAGAATATATGGGTAAAGGCGGTGACTACGGTTGGTTAAATGCAAACAGTGGTTTTGTTGAACCATTCAAAAATGCAGGTTTAGACGGTAAGAAAGGTGATCTTGTAATTGTAGAATCTCAGTTCGGATACCATATTATGGAAGTATTGGATACAAAAGGATCGCAAAAGAAAGTTCAGGTTGGTTCTATTGAAGCACGAATTGAAGCGAGCAGCAAAACCAAGCAAATGATCTATTCATTGGCAAGTGATTTCTCTGGAAAGAACACAACCAACGAATTGTTTCAAAAAGCAGTTGTTGACCAGAAATTAAACAAACGTGTTACCGAAAAGTTAAAGGAAAACGATAAAACTATTGCAGGTATCGATTCTCCTAAACCATTGATTCGTTGGGCGTATGAAAATAAATTAGGAACTGTTTCTGAGCCTCAGGAATATGGTGATAAATACATTATTGCAGTGATTACTGATGTAAGAGAAAAAGGAATTGCTCCTTTGGAACAAGTTAAAGACATCGTTACTGCAAAAGTGATACTCGAGAAAAAAGCAGAGATCTTTACGAAAGAGTTCGCTGCAGCTATGGCTGGAAATGCAAACATAGATGGAATTGCTTCTGCAATGAAATTGGCGGTTGAACAAGCTCAAAACGTTAATTTTATGACGAACCAAATACCGGGTTCTTCAAGTGAGCCAGCTGTAATGGGTGTAGTTTCTGTTCAGAAAGCTAAAACCTTGAGTAAGCCTATTGCTGGTAAAGAAGGAGTATTTGTAGTTTTTATTGAATCTGTTACCGAGGCACCTGCTTTAAAAGAATACAGCGGTCCTCAAAAAGCACAGATGCAAAGCATTCAACCACGTGTTGATTATGAAGTATTCAATGCTCTGAAAGAAAATGCAAATATTGTTGAGCACTTGACAAAGTTTGGTTACTAAAAGTTAATTCAAAAAATACAAAAAGGCTTCCCGAAACGGAAGCCTTTTTTTTTGCCTTTTTGAGCTCTCCTTCTTGTTGTTGAGCAAAGTCATATTGTCTACTGATACTCCTCATTCTGTCTATATCGATTATATTTCACCTTTGATTAAAGAATAATCACGCTAGAAATTTAACATTAAATACAAAATATAAATGGAACTAATCATTGATGATACTTGTACGCTTTCTGAAATTCAGGAAAGTTTTTGCGCCCGTTTTCCTTTTCT
>JBILYL010000139.1:0-6840 GCA_044377775.1 Bacteroidia bacterium | reverse complement strand
GTAAACACTTCCACCCATTGCATTCAACGAATACCCCATCATTTCATTAACCCATGTTTTTGTAGAAAAACTACCGTGAGCACCATCGTGCATGGTATTAAATCCGATCGCGGCTAAGTTAAGTCCCAAAAAGGCACACATGATCAGGGAGATCCAGATATTCGGAGTAAAAAAAACTAAGATCGTATACAGAGAAATGGCTGTTACAGCAAGAATGATTGTTTTTAAATACAATTTAAAATTCCCCGTTTCTTTGATGTTATTTGATTTGAAATAACTATCCACCTTTTCTTTCAGCGCATTAAAAAAAACACTGTTCTTATTATTAAAACTAACTTTTTGCATGCTTACTTTTTATTGATTGAATCAAAGATAATCATTAAACAAATTCAGCCTTTGTTAATTAATTAAAAACAGGCTGTTAAAAACTATTTGCCTTTGCTTTCAGCGACCAGGTAAAAGTAAATTCAGCTACAATATCTCCTGATTCATCCTTGCCAACAGCAATTAGGTCGGTAGTTACTCCTTCTCCACCCTGCTTCACTTTCCTGATTATTTCATTTATATGATTTCCATCAGCACAGGTAAACGTAATTTTGCCTACCGCTTTTTTGAGAAAGCTTGCTTTATTCTGAATGATTAACATCGACACTGCCGGAGAGGAATTATAGATGGCATTCATCACCAATAATCCGGTACTCATTTCTGCCGCCATCGCCTGACAGGCAAAGTACATTGAACGAAAGGGATTTTGTGTTAACCATCCGAATTTTATTGTCGTGATGGCTGTATCAGCCGACAATTCTTTCACACGAACACCTGCGATAAATGCCATTGGTAATGACTTCAACAAATAAATGCGGAACAAAAATGAGTTATTTACTAAGTTCTGAAATTTTGAATTCGGCATTTTTATTTATGTATATATTTATTATTGATGTAACAGCATTTTTTATTTCAAGCAATGCGAGTGTCACTTCGAGTAATTCCGACAAAAGGAGGAATGTATTTAGAATCGTTCTCGATACGCTCTATTCCGTTCCGCTATCCGAAATGACAAATTCACTGTCACTTCGAGCAAAATCGGGAAATCAATTTACAAAGGAAACGTGCTTCCCGACAACGACATCGCTTCATTAAAGGCATGTTCGTCAATTCCTGTATTTACATTCTGTTTCTTAAAGAAATGCAATAGATTTTCTGTCGGCATATTTCCAGTTAATTTATCCGTAGCCATCGGACAACCGCCATATCCTTTAATGGCGCTATCGAATCGTTTGCAGCCTGCTGAAAAAGCAGCAAGCACTTTTTCTTCCCACTTATCAGGAGTCGTATGCAAATGCGCTCCGATCTCTACGCCCGGAAATTCAGGAATCAATTTAGAGAACAATGTTTTAATATTTTCAGGATTGGAAACACCGATCGTATCGCTCAAAGCGATGATCCTGATTCCCATTTGTGCCAGTCGCTTTGTCCAGCTTATCGCAACATCGCTGCTCCACTCATCTTCGTAAGGATTACCAAAAGCCATGGAAACATAAACAACCAATTCTTTTTTGTTGCGCACACACAGATCATTGATCTCTTCAACCCGGATCAACGATTCGGCAATGGATGAATTGGCATTGCGTTGCTGAAAGGTTTCAGATATAGAGAATGGAAATCCTAAATAGGAGATCTCTTGGAATTCAACAGCATCTTCCGCTCCACGGACATTCGCAACAATTGCCAACAATTTTGATTTCGTATCTGACAGGTCTAATTGATCTAACACCTGCGCTGTATCACGCATTTGAGGAATCGCTTTCGGAGAAACAAAACTCCCGAAATCAACCGTATCAAATCCGCATTTTAATATCGAATTGATATAAGTGACTTTTTTTTCGGTTGGAATAAAATCGTGAATACCTTGCATGGCGTCACGTGGACATTCTACAATTTTCATAATCCGTGTTTTAAAATTTCTTTATTGATATTTTTAACAATGCCCGGACCTTCATAAATAAAACCGGTATACACCTGAACCAAACTTGCTCCTGCTTTTAAAATTTCAACGGCATCTTTACCGGTATGAATTCCGCCAACACCAATGATCGGGAACGCTTTATTTGATTTATCGCTGAGGTATTTCACCACTTCAACAGATCGTGTTGTAAGCGGTTTACCACTCAATCCACCCGCGCCCAATGCTTCTACTTTTGAACTGTCCGTTTTTAAAGAACTTCTGTCGATGGTAGTATTGGTAGCTATTACGCCATCAATTTTTGTGTCCTTAACAATCTCAACAATATCATCCAATTGTTCGTTTGTAAGATCTGGAGCAATTTTTAAAAGGATCGCCTTTGGATTTTTCTTCTGTGCATTTAGCTCTTTCACACGAAACAATAATTTAGTTAAAGGCTCTTTATCTTGAAGCGCCCTTAACCCGGGAGTATTTGGAGAACTCACATTCACCACAAAATAATCAACATGATCGAACAAAGCTTCAAAACATTTTTCATAATCATTTACAGCCTCTTCATTGGGAGTCACTTTATTCTTACCGATGTTTCCGCCAACAATGATCTTTGTTTTTCTGTTTTTTAAACGGACAACCGCTTCATCAACACCTCCGTTGTTAAAACCCATGCGGTTGATCAATCCTTCATCTTCCGGCAAACGAAACATGCGGGGCTTCTCATTGCCCGGCTGTGCTTTAGGTGTAAGTGTTCCGATCTCGATAAATCCGAATCCGAAATAACCTAATTCATCAAACAGTTTTGCATCCTTATCAAATCCAGCGGCCAAGCCAACAGGATTAGGGAAAGTGAGTCCGAATAACTTACGTTCAAGTCGTTTATCATTCAGCACAAATATACTTTTAAGAATAGCGGGAATGCCCGGTATGCGGCAAAAGAATTTGATCAGTTTAAATACGAGGTGATGAATCCGTTCGGGCTGAACTAAAAAGAAAAGAGGTTTTATAATGAGCTTATACATACGAATAGTTTACAATGTAAAATTAGCCAAATAAAACAAAAGCCGATTAAAATTTATTTAACCGGCTCTGTTATTTTTCAACCAACTGTTATTTTTTTGGTGGCGGAGGTCCGCAGTTTTCTGCCAATGATTTAGCATCATCGATACCCAAAGAAGCGGCTATTTTAAAATCCTTACAGTAACTAAAGTCTTTAGCATCCTGATTTGCCAATCCTCTCTTGTAATATGCTTGTCCGTCTTTTGGATTGATGCGGATCGCTTCTGAATAATCGTACGTTGCAGATCTGAAATTTTCCATCCCTTCACATGCGATCGCACGTTGCATGTATGCTTCATAATAATTGGGGCTCAACCGGATCACAGAAGAAAGGTCGGCAAAAGCTAATTTCCAGTTGGAAGCAGCATTATATGCCAATCCTCTCAAATAAACAATTTGAATGGTATCCGCTTTGATCTTTAAAGCTTTATTATAATCAGTGATCGCTTTGTCGTATTTTTTCAAAAGAACATTGCATTCAGCACGTTTAATAAATGGCTGAATAGAATCGCCATTCAACTGAATTGCGGAAGTGTAATCAGCCATTGCTCCGGCATAATCCTTAGAACTCATTTTTGCATCACCGGAAGTAATAAAGGTTGAACTCATGGCAGAACAAGCATTGGAATCATATAATCCCTTTGCTTTTTCATTCTTCAACACTTTTGCCTTACGGAGATCCATACAGCCTTTATCTTTTGAACCTTTTGAAATAAGAATGATTCCTCGCTCGCAGAAAGCTTCCGCATATTTCGGATCGATAGAGATCGCTTTTTCAAAATCAGCCAAGGCCTCCTCTTGTTTTCCTAATCCCGATAAACTCATGCCATGTCCGTAATAAGGAACAGCCAGATTATGGTCGTAAACAAAACCATCGGGCATATCCGAAACAGATCTCTGGTATTCGTTTAAAGTACCGTATTTTTTCAATTTATCTAAATATGCTTTTGCAGCAGCATCATTTAAACGGATAGCATTAGCAAAGTCCGATTCTGCGGATTTGAAATCATTCGCAGCCAATTTATTGGTGCCATTTTGAATGATAACAGATAAACTCTGAGAATAACTCCAGGCACTAAAGGCCAGAAAAGAAACAAATAAGGCAGCTTTTAATTTCATAAAAAATATTATTGAACCATTAATTTTTGTGTGAATCGTCCTTCAGTCGTTTCAAGAGCGATGATGTATGCACCTTTGCTTAATGTTAAACCATTAATAAAGAAATTTTTATCACCGGCCTGAAATTCACCACTGTAGATCACTGCAACTTCATTTCCTAACAGGTCAAGCAACTTAACGCTTCCGCTGGTCTTTTTAGCGAATGAAACAGGAATGCAAGTAATGCCATGAGAAGGATTCGGATAAGCAGGTTTGAATTCGGTTGTTGCCAATTCGTTAACTCCGGAAGGAATACCAAAGACATCAAATTCGAAATTCCCGCGAGGAGCAGGCATCGGACGAACTTGTTCTTTCCCTGAATTTGCATGTCCTTTTATATAATAGAACACATGAGTTCCTGCAGGATAAGCAGGTATAAAACCAGTCCATGTATTGTTCACAACACTTGTCAATGTCATGGCAACGTTTGAGAAACCAAGCGTTGTATCAGTTGAATAATATAACGTTGCAAATTGAATTCCTGACTTATGCTGAATCCGCGCATCAACCTGATATGGAGTTGTTGTGTTTGTTGTATTCGGTAAATTCTGATGCACGATCAATAATGGGTCACTGACACCAACAGCATGTGTGATACAATGCAACGAACCGCTTGCCGAGATGGTGGAATTGGAGTTTATCCCAACAACATTATAACCCGGCATAGCATCCCGCCAGATACGCAATGCCGTTGTATCGTATTCGGTATAGAACTGAGGAACGATGATCGTTTTATTGATGATCGTTGCATTTGTATATGTAAGGTAATTTCCACCCGCATCAGGATAAGTAAATCCGCTCAGTTGGTCAGGAGGCTGGGGAATGCGGACAACTTTATAAGGCGTCCCAAAAGTTGAATTATAATTGGCAAGGATGTATGCTATATTGGCTTCAATCTGCGGTCCGTCAGCTGTTCCTGCAGGATATTCACCTATCAGAAGTGTTTCTTCATTCAGCAATTTCATATGCATATCGATATGATGAATACCATCGTAAGGCAATATGGGCATTTTGATATACCGATTGATCCCCATGAAGTTTTGCATAATGGTATTTATCTGCGGCTCAGTCCAGCTATTTTCATTCAAAACCAATTCAGAAGAAAAAGCGGTTCCCAAACCGTCCGACATATAATTTCCACCGGTATGGATCAATAAATTTGAACCAACAGTCGTTTCGTATAAAGGAATGTTTAACATACGGGCAATAGAACGGGGAACAGTATCATCTTTCGTACGAGTCGGGCGGTTGTATTTCCAATCAACCAAGATCAGGGAGTCTACATCATTTAAATAACAAGGATTTGCGCCATAATCTCTGATCCAAACAGCATCAGAAGCAGTTGCATTAAAACGGATATTTGTAAGCGGAACAGAACCGGCTGTTAAATATGTTTTTATAGCAGTAGAATCTTTATAGGTAGTACTACCTGAAACCGTATTGCAATTGATAATGACAACAGTTTCTAATCGGGCAGCTCTTACAATTTCTCTAAGAACAGATTCGTAACTTCTCCATGTAATAGTCAGTGCTTGGGTTTCCTCCCACTGTGCGTAATTTCTAACGGGAAGCGTTGGTGGAGTTGTAATACTCGCTTTACTTGTCGAATATAAAGGTGCTTGCCAATCCGAACGTTGCATCTGCATTAATTCATTTTGAGAAAAGCCAACCGGCAAATCCGTTTGAGCAAATGAAGAAAAACAAAATAAAGAGGCGGAAGCAAGTGCAAATGCTTTTTGAAAAAACATGTAATTTTTAACCATGTAGAATATATTTTAAGAGGTTAAATTAGTTATTTTAATGATAATATCAAATTAATTTAAAATAGTGCAACTTTATTGTTGATAATGACATCTCATTACCAGATATTATCAGTATATTGGTGCTTCGAAATAAAAAAAAATTATGAAAAAAACAAATTGGATTAATACGATTGGAGTACTTGCATTATTTTCTGCAAACACTTTATTTGCTCAGGAAAGAATTCAACAACAATCTGGTAGTGCAACTTCTCAGAACGAAAACATTTTGCTGAACGGCTTTGATGAGGCAGCAACTATTTCAAAATTGAAAGCAAAAGGGATCAGCGAAAGTGAGATCAATTCATATATCAAAAATAAGAAGAAAGCTTTTTTAAATAAACAAAACGGAATTATTGAAGAGCAATCTGTTTTCTTTTCTGATCAGAAAACTCCTGTTGGTCCGTGTGATAATGCTGGTTTTGAAGACGGAACATTTACAAATTGGAACGGAGCAACCGGCTCTTGCGCAGGAATGCCCGCAACTCCTCCAACCTGGCTTCCCGGATTTGTAACCAACCGCCATACAATTAATTCAGCAGCAGGATTCGATCCACTGGCAATCAATACAGTAACATTGCTTCCGGAAATCCCTTTGATCGCCCCGGGAGGATTAACCACCTCTGTGAGATTAGGAAACTCTTTAACAGGTGCTGAAACAGAATACCTTCGTTATCCGATTTCAGTTACAGCGTCTAACACCTCTTTCACCTACCAATATGCAGTAGTTCTTGAGAATCCAGACAGTCATAGTGCAGATGAGCAGCCACGATTTGATATTACAGTATTTGACGCTTCAGGAACTCCCGTTTCGGGTCCATGCGGGGTTTATTCTGTTGAAGGATTAGGTGCATCTACTGATACAAC
>JBILYL010000137.1:0-6906 GCA_044377775.1 Bacteroidia bacterium | reverse complement strand
GTTGCGCTGTTGGAAATTTCACACTTTTTTTTATGAAGTTTAATAATCGTTCATCTACTTTTTTGAACGCTACTTCATTCACTACTTCTAATAATTCTTCAAAACGTTTGTGGTATAATCTGAAAATATAATCCAGCCATTCGGGGTATTCTTTGATCAATATACTCACCTTATCAATGGGGATGAATAATATTTCTGTTTCTTCTTCTGCAATGGCTTTTACTTTGCTGGTATCCTGATGAATGCCACCCAAAAAAGACATGATACAACTTTCGCCTGCTTTGATATAATAGAGTAGGAGTTCTCTTCCGTCTTCATCCGTCCTCATTACCCTTACACTTCCTTTTGTTACGATCGGAATAGCTTTTATGTATGCATTCTCATTTAATATTACATCTCCTTCCGTAAATGTTTTCGCAATTCCGTATTCATAAAGTTTTTCTCTTATTTCCGGAGAAGATTTGAATTCTATTAATTGATCAAGTTCCATCATGTTGTTTAAGTTTTTAAGAAGCAGATATCCTCTTTTTCCATTTTAATGCTTCATACCAGATTACGAATATAAAACCGATTCCGATACAAATCAGTAATTGAGTTGGATTTAATGATTCAAATTCGAAAAAATGTGAAAGTGGTTTAACATACAGCAATATAGCTGATAATAGAATCGTAGAACCGATAATTAAAAATACGAGGTTGTTTTTGTATTTAAGCGTTGTAAGCAGCGAGTAGTGGAATGATCGGTTCACAAAGGTTAATGATATGTTTGCTGATATAAGTACGGTAAAAACCATAGTTCTGGTTATAGATTCACCAAATCCTTCATGAACAGAATATAAGTAAGCGATAAGTGTTCCAGCGGTTATCATTAATCCCTGAACGATACTTGTTGTTAATTCTGTCCAGTTAAAAAAAGTGTTTGTAAATGGCCTGGGGTTTTGAATCATGGTATTTTCTTCAATCGGTTCATTTTCATAAATGATCGAGCAGGTCGGACCCATTATTAATTCTAAAAAAATAATGTGAACAGGTGAAAATATGTTCGGATAGATCCAGCCCATTGCCAATGGAATAAATACGGTCAGGATAATGGGAATATGTATGGAAATGATATATTGTATTGCTTTTTTGAGGTTTGTGTATATTCTTCTTCCCATTGCAACAGCGTCTACCATTTTAGCTAAATCGTCTTCAATTAAAATTAATGAGGCCGCTTGTTTCGCTATTTCGGTTCCTTTTTTTCCCATGGCTATGCCGATATGAGCTGATTTTAGCGCAGGGCCATCATTTACTCCGTCACCTGTCATTGCTACAATTTCCCCATTCGCTTTTAGCGCATCGATGATCCTTAGTTTTGCATCCGGAAACATTCTGGTAAAAATATGTGTTTCTGCTACCGTTTTCTTTAATTCGATATCCGACAATTTCATTAGTTCATCACCGGAAATACTTTTTTCATATCCTCTGAATTGAATCTGTTTTGCTATTGCTGTTGTTGTTGCATCATTATCACCTGTGATGATCTTAACAGTGATGCCAGCTGTATAAAAATCCGCAAGAACAGTTTTTATATTTTTCTTTGGAGGATCATAAAAGGCAACGATGCCTTTAAATTGGAATTTAAATTCCTGTTGATCTTTCGGAAAATTATTTTCTTTATAAATCGCTTCGCTAATGGCTAATATTCTATAACCTTCTTTTGCTAATGTGTTTATGGCATTCTCAATTTTTATCTTGTCCTCTGATTTTAAATCGGATACATTCATTATAGCTTCAGGTGCTCCTTTTGAAGCAATAATTCTGTCGCCAGAGTTGTTTTCAAATACATGCGTCATCATGGGCGGTTTTCCTCCCAGTGGATACTCGTGTACTATTTTGAAGAGCGACCGTTCATCATTTGATTGGCTTTTCTTGTAAGCATTGTGTAATGCTATTTCCATCGGGTCAAAGGGAATTGGCTCACTCGCAAACATTGCCAGCCGTATCAACTCATTTTCCTTCTCTCCGAATGTTTCATCCGGATCCATAATTTTATTTGTTTCGAAAACGAAAATTTTAGCAAGACTCATTTTGTTTTCGGTTATCGTGCCTGTTTTATCGACACAGATCACACTCGCGCTTCCAAGTGTTTCAACCGTTTTCATTTGCTTCACAACAATCCCCATTTTCATTAACCGCCAGGCACCGAGAGCCATAAATGTTGTGAATGCAACAGGTATTTCTTCTGGCAAAATGCTCATTGCCAATGTTAAGGCTTTGAGCAGGCTATCTAGCAAATTGTAGGATCGAAAATAGTTGATTGCCCATACAACTGTAAAAACAATCACTCCGGATATCACCATTTTCTTTACAAAGTTGTTGATCTGCAACTCCAAGGGTGTTTTTTCTTCTTTAATGTTCTCTAAACTTTTTCCGATCTTGCCTAATTTGGTTGATGTACCAATTGAGGTGATTGTAGCAATGGCTAAGCCGCTGGCGACTGTTGTACCACTGTAAATGGAATGGTCTTCTTTCAATCGATCTTTATATGCAGGCAATGATTCTCCTGTAAGTATGGATTCGTCTACCGAAAAATCATTTGAATGGACTATCGATCCGTCTGCAGATATTAATGTTCCTTCCTCCACAATAAGACTGTCACCAACAACTAATTCTTCGCTTAGAATTTCAACGATTTTGCCGTTGCGGATAACTTTGCAGGTGGGTTGTGAAAATTTTTTCAGTTTTTCCAAAGCACCTCTGCTTCTCGAATCCTGGTATAAAGAAATGGCTGAAACTAAAATAATTGCTGAGGCAAGAAATATTCCGTCACTGGATTTCCCACTTATGAAATAGATGGAGGAGGCCACCATTAATATGATAACCATTGGTTCTTTGGCAAGGCTTTTAATGGCCTCGAAAAAGCTATTCTCTTTTTTGTAATCTAATTTATTTTGACCGTACTTTTCTCTGGAGTCTATAACCTCTGTATTTGAGAGACCATTTATATTGAAGGTAGAATCAGACATTGCCTGGAGAAATTGATTTTAATTACTGTTCCGATAAAGATTTACTTTTTATTTTTAATTTTCAATGTGTTAAAGCAATTATTTAACTGTATTTAATCAAATCGTGCCTGTCTGTTTATTTTTGATCAACTTGCTTACACGGTTGACCATAAAAATACAAAGAATGGTAATTATTACAATCACATAGCCTAATATGTCGTAATGTTCGATCGGACTGGTTTTTGTTTGCTGAACCACAATTAGCCCACCAATCCCGGATGCAATGCCTCCGGCAATCTGTTGGAGTGAAGCGTTTATACTCATGAATGCACCGCGGTCATGTATTTGTGGAAGGGCAGAAGTCAGTGCCATAGCCGGAACCATTCTACCCATTATTCCGATCATCATGGCAATATTCAGTAACATTACCAGCCAGAATGGTGCAGCTGAAAGATTTGTATATATAACTACAACGAGGATCATCCAGACAGATGCAAATGTGAAAATTTTAAACTTTTCAATTCGGTCACTCAACTTTCCTATGATCGGCATGATGAATAACGTTGCCAATCCTGCTACCATAAATAATAATGGCAGTTGTTCAGGAGTAATTTTCAAATTGTTGATTGAAAAAGCGCTTCCCCATGGCATCATCATAAATCCACCAAGTGAAAGCATAGCAGTAGCCAAAAATCCAATTCTGTAATTGCGATTCGCTAACGTTTTCCAGAGATGTTTAAACGCATTGTTTTCTTTCTTTCCTTCAAGGTGGTTTACAATTGGTTTCATATTTAATAATAACACGAAAAATACGATCGATGCAATTCCTACGATCAATAAAAACGGACTTTGCCATCCCCAGATGTTGGATAAGTATAAACTGATCGGTATTCCCATCACCTGACTGGCTCCGAAGCCCATTTGCATGAATCCCATTACTCTCCCGCGTTGCTCAATTTTAAACAGATCAGCCACAATCGCCATTGAAATGGAACCAATTACTCCTCCAAAAATTCCGGTAATAATCCTTGCAGCAATCAGTAATGCATAGCTGGTAGATAAACCACAAAATAATGTTCCTAAAATAAATCCGGTATAAAAAAATAAAAGCATTTTTTTGCGATCATATCTGTCTGCAAAACCCGCTGTCAGCAATCCTGAAATACCTGCACTTATGGCATATGCTGAAACGGCAAAACCAAATTGTGTTGTGCTTAAATTCATCGATTTCATCAAAATATCTCCTAAGGGTGACATTACCATGAAGTCGAGCACAACGGTGAATTGGGTGAGTGCTAATAGCATTATGATTAAGATCTGATAGGGATCAAATTTTGTCTTTTGAGTGGTTGTATCTTCTTTCATTGTTAAACTCGCAAGCCTGTTTTCTGTTTTTTTACAAAAGCAAAATCAATGTGCATTAATATTGTGGTTCATTATTTGAAGGTAAAGATATGTTAAAATTTGTTATGGAAACTTTGAAATCAAAAAATGTTTCCATAGTTTTGTGCCTTAATTATAAAAAAACATGAATTCCGGTATTCGTATTCTTCTTTTTGGTGTTTTACTCTTCCTAATCGATCTTTATTTTTATCAATCAATTAAAACCGTTTTATCGAATAGCACAGCTTTTAAGAGAAATTTGGCCTTCACCAGCTATTGGAGTTTTACTGTTTTTTCGATGCTGCTTTTTTTAACACCTTCTCTTTTTACGTTTAATGATTTTCCGAAATTTGTCAGAATATATGTTTTCTCCTTTGTGGTGATGATCATTATTTCCAAACTGATTGGTTCTTTTTTCATCGCTTTAGATGATATCATCCGATTTTTTCGCTGGGTATCAAGTTACATTTTTAAGCCCTCTGAAGTCGTAACCAATAGCGCTGCTGTTAATCCACATGCTATTTCTCGCTTACGATTTTTAAATGTGATTGCGGTAACAATGGCTGCTATTCCTTTTTCTAGTTTCATTTATGGAATGGTTAAAGGTGCATTTGATTATAAGATCCATAAAGTGAAAGTGGTGTTGCCTAATTTGCCTTCCGAATTCAATGGATTAAAAATTGTTCAGATCTCCGATATTCATTCCGGCAGTTTTGTTTCCACGTCTCCTCTTGAAACAGCAGTTAAAATGATCCAGGAACAAAATGCTGACATTATCTTTTTTACAGGTGATCTGGTTAATAATGAGTCGAAGGAAACGACTCCTTTTATTGAGGTTCTTAGTAAAATAAATGCTCCTATGGGTGTTTTCAGCACTTTAGGAAATCACGATTACGGTGATTATGTGACATGGGAAAGTCAGGTTGCGAAAGAAAAAAACTTACAGGATCTGAAGGATATACATGCAAAATTGGGCTGGAAGCTGATGATGAATGAACATGTTTCTTTGAAAAAAGGTGAATCAGAAATTGCACTTATCGGGATTGAAAATTGGGGCGGCAATCTGAATTTCCCCAAATATGGTGATATGAAAAAGGCACATGCCGGAACAGAAAAATATCCCGTGAAATTATTATTATCTCATGATCCTTCGCATTGGAACATGCAGGTTACGGAAGAGTTTAAAGATGTTGATATCACTTTCAGCGGACATACCCATGGATTTCAGTTCGGAATCGAAATTCCCGGTTTGATCAAATGGAGCCCATCCCAATTTGTTTACAAGCAATGGGCCGGATTATATTCAAAAAATGATCAGCACTTATATGTAAATCGAGGCTTAGGTTTTCTTGGATATCCCGGCAGAGTAGGGATCATGCCTGAGATTACTGTGATGGAATTGTTTAATGCATAGTTATAGTTTATAGGATTGCATTGCAAGCATTGATTTTTTTTTTGCCCAATGATTTCTTTTCTTTCTTCAATAATGACTTCTTCCTTTTTCGCTTAACGATTCATCGTAAATCAATCTTATATTTGTAAGTATAATTATATACTGATGGCTGAAGCATTAAAAGACATGTTCTCGAAAAAATTCTATGAGCGTTTAGCACTGGAATTTAATAAGGTCGATAAACATTTTCATCCTGATAAATTTGTCAAGGATGTGATTAAAAACATTGATTCACTCTCTTTGAATCAACGGATGCGCAATACTTCCGTAGTGTTAAAGCAGCATCTTCCTTCCGATTATAAAAAAGCCATTGATATTATGTGGGATGTTATTCCCGAATTCAAATCAAGCTACAATGCATTATTGTTTCCTGATTTTGTCGGACAATATGGACATACTGATTTTAAATTGTCGATGGATGCCCTGAGTTATTTCACTCAATTTGGTTCTTCCGAATTTGCTATACGCGAATTTTTAAAACGTGATTTAGATAAGACACTTGTGGTGATGAAAAAATGGTCGGAAGACAAAAATTATCATATCAGAAGGTTATCTAGTGAAGGTAGCCGCCCGCGATTGCCTTGGTCGTTCAACATAGAAGCCATTGCAAAAGATCCCGAATACACGCGTCCGATTTTGGAACGATTAAAAACGGATCCTGAATTGTATGTCAAAAAATCAGTTGCAAATCATCTGAATGATTTTTCAAGGATTAATCCCGACTGGATGTTAAAGGTTATCAATACCTGGGATCAAAAAAATACGGATACCGCCTGGATCATTAAACATGCGAGCCGCACACTAATAAAAAAAGGAGATGCAAGATCCTTAGCTGTGTTCAATTATGAGAAGTCACCACGCTTAACGATAGAAAAGTTGGAGATCGAAAAGTTGAAAATTAAACTGGGTGATAGTCTCCGGTTTAGTTTTGATATTATTTCCGGAAAATCAAAATTACAAAAACTGGTGGTTGATTTTGTAATTCATTATCAAAAAAAATCTGCTGAGCTTGTTCCGAAAGTATTTAAATTAAAGGATCTTGATTTAAAAGAAAAACAAAAAGTACATATTTCAAAAGCACAT
>JBILYL010000136.1:0-6926 GCA_044377775.1 Bacteroidia bacterium | reverse complement strand
AAATGTTAATTTTAGGTTAATATAATGTTCCTCAAATGTAAATTCAAATCCCTGCTGAAAGCCAAAATCGCAATTAACATTACATTAACTCAATGTTAACTTAATGTTATCGAATAGACTATTAATTTGATTATCAATAATATATAAAAACAAAAAAGGTCTTTCCAAATTAACGGAAAGACCTTTTAAAACCTAAAAACGATTATCTACTCTTTATTTTTTTCGATTTTGGAACGGTGTTTCAACACCTTAGCTTCAATATAAAAAATAATTTCTTCAGCCATATTTTTTGCCTGATCACCTACTCTTTCTAATTTACGGATGATCGACAGCAGGTATAATGTACCCTCAATGTTATCAGGGTGACTACGGATATAATCAGCAATAATTGAATTTGCCTTGATATTGATATCATCCAGCAATTCATCCTGTTGAAATACTTTTCTGGCAAGTGAAGTATCTTCCTTATCGAAAGCATCCAAAACAGTTTCCATCATACTGTTTGCTGCAGCATACATTTCAACAACACGTGTAATTTCAAGCAATTTAGTATCGAAATTACTATCAACATTTAATACAAATTTTGCTATACCTTCTACAATATCTCCGGTACGTTCTAAATTATTATTGATCTTCAAAACGGCCAGAACGAATCTAAGATCGACAGCAACAGGATTAAAAAGAGCAAAAATATTTTCGCAATCCCTATCTAACTTTAATTCATAGGCATTAACGCGTCTCTCACTTAAAATCACTTCTCGGGCTAAGTCTTTATCGAGTTTCAACAGTGAATCTTTTCCTTTTTGCAATTGTAAATTTACCAGCGACCACATTTTCATGGTTTCTGCTTTCAATTGTTGCAGTTCAATATCTAAGTGACTCATTTATCTTATAAAATTAAAGTTGGAATTGGAAATTAAAATTTAGCAAAACTGTCGAATATTAACCAAATCGTCCGGTCACATAATTTAAAGTACGCTCTTGTTTTGGATTTGTAAAAATTGTTTTTGTTTCATCGTATTCAACAAGTTCACCCATGTAAAAAAATGCTGTTTTGTCACTAATTCTACCTGCTTGCTGCATATTGTGGGTAACAATCACGATCGTATATTTTGTTTTAAGCTGGTATATCAAATCTTCGATTTTGGCTGTTGAAATCGGATCCAGTGCAGAAGCCGGTTCGTCCATTAAAATTACAGTAGGTTGAACAGCAAGAGTTCGCGCTATACATAAGCGCTGTTGTTGGCCACCGGAAAGAGCAAGAGCCGAGTCTTTTAACTTATCCTTTACTTCATCCCAAAGCGCAGCTTGAACTAACGATTGCTCTACAGACTGATCAAGTATTTTTTTGTCTTTTATTCCCTGAATGCGTAAACCATAAATTACGTTTTCATAAATAGTTTTAGGGAAAGGATTCGGTTTCTGAAAAACCATACCAATTTGTTTTCTTAATTCTTCAACCCGGATTTGCTTGTCATAAATATTAGACCCATCTATTTCTATTTCCCCCTCCATCTTGAACGTATCAATATAATCGTTCATACGATTAAACAACCTCAGAAAGGTTGATTTTCCGCATCCGGAAGGACCAATAAAGGCGGTTACAGTGTTTTTCTTTATCGATATAGAAACATCTTTAATTACCTTATTGGTACCATAAAAAACATTTACATTATTGGCTTCTAATTTATTCATTTACATTATATATTAAGGAAATTTTACCACTTAACTTTTTTCTGCCATCTATTTCTTAAATACATTGCTATTCCATTAAGGATGAATGTAACCATTAACAAAACAATAATGGCGGATGCCGCATTAATAGCAAAGCCTTTTTGAGGTCTAGATATCCAATTAAAAATCTGAATGGGCAAAACCGAAAATTCGTCTGTTGGGCTAGCGGGAACAAAAGGTACATATGCCAATGCTCCAATAACAATAAGAGGCGCTGTTTCTCCAACGGCTCTAGATAAGGCCAAAATAATACCTGTAATTACTCCACCAAAAGAAGCTGGCAATAATTGATGCCAAACAGTTTGCCACTTTGAAGCACCCATAGCAAAAGACGCTTCTTTAATAGAGTGAGGAACAGCTTTAAGCGCTTCTCGGGTTGAAACGATAATGATTGGTAAAATCAGGAGTGATAGTGTTGATGCGCCTGCTAATAAACTACCTCCCATTCCCATGATTCTACCGAAAATTTCTAATCCTAGCAAACCATAAATAATAGAAGGTACTCCTGCCAGATTACTGATATTTATCTCCAAAAGTGTTGCAAGTTTACTTTTTTTGCCATATTCTTCAAGATAAATACCTGCTGAAATCCCTAATGGAATTGCGATTATTGCTGTTAATCCCATAATCCATAAAGTTCCAACCAATGCAGGAAGAATACCTGCTTTATCAGGATTTCGGGACGGGAAATTTGTAATAAAGGCCCAGTCAATTCTAGCGATTCCTTCAACAATAATATTACCTAAAAATATAGCTAACATCGCAAGTCCAAAAATAGTACAAGCAATTCCGAAATATTTGAACGCGTTATCTTTTATTCTATTTATTCTTGAGCTATTCATATTTTTCTTGAAATTTCTTTTTGATCCAATAGCTGATATTATTAAGTATAAATGTAAAAACGAACAATGCCATTCCTGCTGCAAAAATTGTTTTGTACTCTAACGATCCATGGGCAACATCTCCAGTACTTACCTGTACAATATAGGTGGTAATTGTTTCAATAGGAACTAAAGGATTTAAAGTTAAGCGAGGCTGCTGACCCGCAGCAATAGCAACAATCATTGTTTCTCCAACAGCACGAGAAATACCAAGAATAACAGAAACAATAATACCAGAAGATGCAGCTGGAACCATCACTTTAAAAGCAGTTTGAAGCCGAGTCGAACCCATTCCATATGATGCTTCTCTTAAAGATTTTGGAACAGCGTAAAGTGCATCTTCACTAAGTGAAGTTATCAAAGGAATAATCATAATCCCCATTACAATACCTGAAGACAATGCATTAAAACCAGCCATCCCAGGGATAATACTCTGAAGAAATGGAGTAATTACAGATAAAGCAAAAAAACCATAAACAACAGTTGGGACAGCTGCTAGTATTTCTAACAAAGGCTTAATTATTTTCCTGAATTTTTTTGGAGCATATTCATTCAAATAAACCGCAATGGTCAATCCAACAGGAAGCGCTACTAATATGGCTATAAATGTTGTCAAGAAAGTACCCGCAACTAAAGGTAATATTCCAAAATGCTTGTCGGCAAAAAGGGGTGTCCATTGTGTATCCGTCAAAAAATCTATGATAGAAACATCAGAAAAGAAATCTATTGTCTGCGAAAGCAATACCCAGATTATTCCAATTGTTGTGAGTATAGTAATTGCTGCTGCTGATGCTAAGCCTACTTCAATTATTTTTTCTTTTATTCTGGACATACTATTTGTTTTCTAAAAAACAATCGGCTCCCAGGATTGAGGAGCCAATTGCTTTACTGCACATTGATTTTAATTAAATACAAAACTATTTTGCAAGTGATTTTACAAATTCATCAAACTTCAACTTTTCAACTTTGTATTCCTCATCTGTCATTGCAATATATCCTACTTCCTGAGAAAGAGCGCCACCATTTTTCAAATAAAAATCTACAAATGTTTGAACCTCTTTTCTTCTAGCTGCTGTACTATTTACATATATAAATAATGGTCTTCCAAGTGGACTGTACGTTTTATTTTTAACAGTTTCAATAGTTGGTAAAATTGGTCCTTTACCATTATCATCTTTTTGATCATCTACAGGAATAACTTTCAATTTATCTTTATTAGCTTCGAAATAAGCTATTCCAAAAAAACCAAGTGCTAATTTATCAGTAGAAATCCCTTGAACCAATACATTATCGTCTTCACTTGCAGTATAATCACCACGACTAGAATGACTTTTTCCAACTATTGCTTCAGTAAAATAATCATAGGTTCCAGATTCAACTCCTGCGCCAAACAAATGAATCTCTTCTTTTGGCCATTCAGGTCGAATTTGATTCCATGTTTTAATTTTTCCTTGTGCTTCTGGCTCCCATATTCTTTTTAGCTCCGCAACAGTTATATCATTCACCCAAGTATTTTGTGGATTTACAACAACAGCCAATCCATCGAAAGCAATTTTTATTTCAATATGTCCTATATTATTAACTTTACACAAACTATCTTCTGTTGATTTGATAGAACGAGATGCATCATTAATATCGATTTCTCCCCTTCCAAATTTTTTGAATCCACCACCAGTACCGGACAAACCAACCGTAACTTTTACATCTGGAAACGAAGCTTTAAAATCTTCCGCTACAGCTTCTGTAATTGGGTATACAGTACTAGAACCATCTATTTTAATATCCCCGGATACAATTGTTGAATCGGAACTGGATGCTCCAGCATTTTCTTTTCCACCACCGCAAGAACTGATCAACAAAGTACCAGAAAATGCCATAACTATATATTTTACTGCTTTTTTCATTCTATATTTTTTTTACAAAAGTATTTTTATAATGATTTTAAAACTTCAAGTAAACGTTAAATAATTGTTACTAATTGAATTAAACTTCAATAAAATCAAATTTGTTAAAAGTTAAATTGCGCTTGCAACCTCAACAGGCTACCTTTTTGTCGGTTAAACTGCAATTTATAATCTTCGAATCGTCTTTCAGAAATCGTATACATAGCAACAAATTCAAAGTTTTTGAATGGCTGCCATTCGATTCCAAATTCGTATTCGTTCACAGTATAACTTCTGGCATCTAACTCGTGTTTTTTTCCACCATCATAATAGTGCCATCTTGCAAATGGAATAATCAATTGTTTTTTTAATATAATCATCCAAGATGCAGTTACATATCCACCTTTAAGCTCTTGGGTTTGTATCGAATCGTTTATAGGATTAAACTCTGGTCCGATTCCAACATTGTATTCAGCTTGGATACCAAATGGTTTTGGATACAATACAAAACTAGCCGCTGCACGTTGATCTGTATATGAAAAATCTTTGTTTTCTCCTTTTACTCCTGTTGATCTACTTTCTACCACATACTTTCCTGTGTAACCCTGAACTCCGGCTTCAATGATTTGATTACCAATCTGAAGCGGATATGATAATCTCGCCACAATATGTGGATCCTGGTTGGCATCTGTTTTATTAGCTGTCTGACCGGTGAATGCCCCAAGACCTAAAACGCCATAATCACCGCTACCTTTTAGACCATCATTTACTAATGAAGCAAAAAGTTTTCTTGTTTTTTCAGGTGCCCAATAGAAAAACACACCCAAATCGCGCTCATTGGAAAATGCACTATTAATAGCATCATGTCTATCCAAAGGCAAACGATTTTGGCTCGACTGTAAATTTTCAAAGCCGAAAGGAACTTTACTTTGACCTATACGGAAGCGGAATTCTTTTTTCTTGTCAAGCGAAAGATCAAAATAAGCATCTCTTAATTGTGCAAAATTATTAACTCCAGAAGTTGGTGAAGAAGCAAAATCAGGTTGAATATATATATACACACGTTCGTGAACATTACCACTGATAATTACACGCATTCGTCTAATAGATATCCCTCCATTTCCCCAGGACTTATCGCCTTGCTCGTTTTTAAGGGAGTCGTTGGTTTCCAGAAATCTATTATATCTGAATTGTGCATAACCTCTTATTGCAATTTGGTCATACCATTTTTTAGAAGCCTCTTTTACAACTTCCTTCTCCGGAGCCTTACCAGGGATAGTATCCTTTTTAACCTCAAGCGATGGAAGAGTTTCCCCCTTTGTTTCTTGAGCCACAGTTAAACTTGTTACACCTAAACAAAAAGCACAGGTTAATAAAATGTTTCTTAAATTGTTCATAAGAGTTAATTAATGGTAAATTATATTTTATCTACGACAAATATATAATCACAAAATTCCATTAATGTTAACCATGTGTTAATTTTATGTAAAGCTTTTCTGGCTATGGAAGTTACGGCAAAAAATCAAAATCCTTTATTAAAGAGCATTATGGAAGCAAATATTAGAAAAATCTTTTTTTAACAGGCAATTGAAGACGCTCATTTGCGCAAAGTCAATGTTAAGTTGGATTGTAAAGTAATTGTAAAACTATTGTTTACTTTTCTTTACGCAAATCGGGATTAAATGTTAACCCTACTTGAAGGTACTGTTTGGATTTAGTTCCTACTGTTTGTAAAAGATACCCTACTTGAATATTTGTAGCAACGTTTAATTGATAACCAACAGCTCCAAACAACCGGTTTCGGTCAAATGGAACATTCGATAGATTTATAAATACTTCATTATATAAGCTAATAAATAATGTATTTTTCTTTACTTCATTATTATTTAACGGAATGGTCAACCGCAAAAGGTATCGCAATCTGTTTCGATAATTTGTATTAGCGGAAGATGTTATCCAGCGTTGTTCGAAACGGTAACGATGCTCAAAAAAAACTCTACCTGTATTGTTTTTTAAAATGATTTGCTCCCAAACTCTGTTTTCATCAACAATTTGATCTTTAAAAAATTTTTCATCATTCACATAATTGGTAATCCAACCATAACCTGCTGTAAATAGTAGCGAAGAATTATAGTGATAATTCAGCCCCCCTCTGATTAGCAACTGCTCTGTATTCGGAAAAATTTCGTAGCTGCGAAATTGTACTTCTGAATGCAGACTCCATTTATTATGAAGACGTGTTTGATTGAATAACATTCCCCAAGCACCAAAATCATTGATATCTGTCCGAGCAATAGAACAAGAATAAAAAACAAAATTAAGTACTACCGGTAATAAATACTTATTAAAGAAACCACGACTTGTAATTTTAACACTATTCATATACAAGAATAAAAACAATATAATCTATGAGGATCTATAAGCAATT
>JBILYL010000239.1:0-4848 GCA_044377775.1 Bacteroidia bacterium | reverse complement strand
AAATTTGTATTCGGTTGGATATAATTGTTTGTTGAATTCATTGAAAGAAAACTCTTTTACTTTGCTTTCGTCAAATTTGTAATAAGCAATCTTTTTACTATCCGGACTCCAGAAATAAGCTGTTGAAAATGCAAATTCTTCCTCATGAACCCAGTCTGTTGCTCCGTTTATAATGTTATTATGTGAGCCATCACTTGTGACTTGTGTTTCTTTTCCGGATGCCAGATCCCTTATGAAAATATTATTTCCTCTTACAAAGCCGACTTTTGTTCCGTCAGGAGAAAAGCTCGCGTACATTTGCTTTTCACCATTGCTGACTGCTGTTAATTCTTTCGTTTTTCTATCATATACATAATAGTTTTCACGTGTGGAGTGGCGGTAGATCTGCTCCGTTCCTGTTGCTATCAACATTTTTGTTTCATCCGGACTAAATTGATAATCATCAATAGTAATGATCTTTCCATCCATTTTTAAATCATTTTCATTCACAACGACCTCCGGAAGTGATGCCTTTGCATACTCATATTGCAAAACCTTTCCATCGGCCAATGTTGAATAATGTATTCCATCATCCATCGATACCAATCCATAAACCCCTCCTGCAGTGAAAGTTCCATTTGTCCAGATGTCTTCAAGTGTAATGTTCTTTTTTTGTCCACTCAGGTTATTAACCAGCAACATTGAAAAACCAATGATAAAAAGTCGTTTCATAATAGTTTAATTTAATTAATTTTGATTGGAACGAAAATAACAAAATTCGTCAGATGATTCGATAAAAAAATGATGAACGGTATATTTGCATTTATAGAATTTACCCGATAAAAAAAGTAACATATGAACTTCAATAAGATAACACCAGCCATCATCAAACAAATTCAGCAAATCCTTGGAGATCAATATGTTTTATTTGATTCAGAAAGTTTAAATAACTACGGTCATGATGAAACGGAAGAACTGTTGTTCTTGCCCGAAATTGTTGTGAAGCCCCGGACGGCAAAAGAGATTTCCGAAATTCTTAAAATAGCAAATGCGGAAAGAATTCCTGTAACTCCGCGTGGTGCAGGAACGGGTTTAAGTGGGGGAGCGTTGCCTGTTCATTCAGGAATTATTTTGTCAATGGAACGATTCAATCAGATCTTGGAGATCGATGAACGCAATTTACAAGCGACCGTTGAACCGGGTGTGATAAATGAAGTGTTTCAGATTGCAGTGAAAGAACTTGGTTTGTTTTATCCGCCCGATCCTGCGAGTAAAGGCAGTTGTTTTTTGGGAGGAAATGTTGCCGAAAGCAGCGGTGGTCCCAAATGCGTGAAATACGGAACGACCAAAGATTATATTTTAAATTTAGAAGTAGTGTTGCCTACCGGTGAAATTATTGAAACCGGTGCGAATACCCTGAAAAATTCTACAGGCTACAATTTAACTCAATTGATGGTGGGAAGTGAAGGAACGCTCGGAATCGCAACAAAAATAATTGTGAAACTGCTGCCGCTCCCCAAATATGATTTGCTTATGCTTGTTCCGTTCCGCAGTTTGGATCATGCGTGTGAAGCCGTTAGCGAAGTATTTCGTGCCGGATTTACTCCTAGTGCTTTGGAACTGATGGAACGTGATGCATTGGATTGGGTCAGCAAATATGTACAATCAACTGTAGTGAAATTAGAAGACGATATTCAAGCACATCTTTTGATTGAAGTAGATGGAAATGATCTGGAAATGCTAATGAAAGAAATGGAAGCTATTTCTGAATTGTTGAACAAATACGATACCGCAGATATTTTATTCGCAGAGTCCTCCGCACAGAAAAATGAATTGTGGCGATTAAGAAGGGGAATCAATGAAGCTGTCAGAAATAATGCGATCAGTAAGGAACAAGATACCGTTGTTCCTCGTGCCGAACTTCCTAAACTTGTTAAAGGTGTGAAAGAGATCGGTGGGAAGTATAAATTTAAAACCGTTTGCTATGGGCATGCTGGTGACGGAAATTTGCACATTCGATTAATCAAAGGAGACCTCTCTGATGAACAATGGAATGGAGTATACATCAAAAAAGCAATAGCGGAAATTTTTTCTGTTTGCAAACAGCTTGGTGGAACGATCAGTGGAGAACACGGTATTGGTCTTGTTCAGCAGGAGTATATGAATATTGTTTTTTCAGAGAAAGCATTGCAATTGCAGCGCAATATTAAAAACCTATTTGATCCTAATGGTATCCTGAATCCGGGTAAAATGTTCGGCTCCAAGGAATAGATTTTTTTATCTTCTTTTATCTCATTCTGTTTCATTTATTTTTGTGTTAATAATCACGATACCCTTTGATTCAGGTCATGGAAAAGTCCTTCCCATTGTCGTAGGTTTGTATTGTCTTAATTGAATAAGTCGTTCTTGAACATACGTTAGGTCAGAGATTAAGAGTCTTAAAAAACTTTAAAACTGACGGACTCAAAGGCAACGGGAGTTGATTTTGTTTCGGGTGCGAATCCTTAAACAAGCAGATGTTATTGGTGTGTTTACATACCGAATGTCCGAAGAAACGGTAGTTTACCGCAGTTCAGGAAACGATGAAGATACACAAAATAGGTTGCAGAATAAGTGTTTCCAGCGATGGTTCCTTATTTGAAAAACCCAAGAACAGATGATTCTGTGATATATGAGGACAACCCATATAGTTGATTGAAGCAGACATATTCATTTTA
The DNA here is from genome assembly GCA_044377775.1 of Bacteroidia bacterium. Taxonomy (GTDB): domain Bacteria; phylum Bacteroidota; class Bacteroidia; order 2-12-FULL-35-15; family 2-12-FULL-35-15; genus 2-12-FULL-35-15. The sequence goes on along the minus strand of JBILYL010000239.1, from coordinate 2,152 downwards.
AAAGATGATTAAACTGCAAAATCTAAAGACTGTTCGAAACAGTTTGTTTGTGTTTCAATTTTAATTAGGAAAGGCTGAAAATAAGGTATAAGCATTGTAGAATGTGAAAGCTTTTTATGATCCGAAGAAGCAGGCGTTTAGGCGCCTGTTTTTTTTTGCATTCAACTAAATGTATATTTCTGTTCAGTTAAAAATAAAAAAGCCAACCCTTTTTCGGGTTGGCTTATAAATGGCAGATCTTAATCCACCAACTAACCTTACGGGGTTAGCTTTTCTTTGCTCCATATAATAAAGCAACACTGCCTAACCTTACGGGGTTAGTTGTTGTTGAATCAAATGTTTATTCGAATATCAACATTACAAATGTATTTACACCGCACTGTAATTACTATGGATATTATCATTTGGTAAATTGATGTATATCAAAAAAAAATAATTGCAGAACTTGGAAATTTGTTTAAGCTTCTGCTTTTTTTATTTTTTATTCTGCTAAAATGAAATGTTATTTTATGGAAGGTCGGTTACTTTCAGTTTTGGAGTATAGAGAAGATATACTTCAGAAGAATCGGTTGCATATTTGTAAAATGTAGTTGTAATAGCTTCAAAATTTCTTTTTTCAGGATATGCAGGAACTCCAAGTTCCATCATACACCAATATTTTATCGTGATCTGATTTTGATTTAATTCGCCTAAAGAATATTGCCTGATCTTCTCAGGTAATTTGGTTTCTACAGAATCGGATATGTATATCACACCATTACTTGTGTTCCCTGAATATAAGTTATGAGATAAATAGGAATCCCATAAATTAACAAAATTAAATAGTGGGAGCATTAGAAACAGGACAAATACAATTTTTAATGAGTGGTAACGCATTGTTTCCATGATTTGTGATATGGAGATGGATTCATTGTTGAAAAATAAAATGAATGAAATTCCCATCATTGCAATATTCCAAGGCCACACTACTGGATTGTAATTGTGTCCGAACGGTCCTAATACAAATAAAATAAAAAGATGCATGAGGAGGAGCAATACAACTGCGACTTTCTTAACGGGTGAAAAAAATAAGGCGATCCCGGTTAATGTTTCTATGATTGGAAAGAGATTTCCAAGCCAGTCTAAGTTTTTTATCGTTGTCTCGCCAATTTTAGCAGCAAGCGGTTCCATCAGCCATGGGTAAGTGTCAGCTAAAAAGTTTGGATTCATTTTCTGTAGACCACTCCAAAAATAAATTGCAGCGATCATGAGCTTGAAAATAGTTTTGATCGCTTCCAGATGTCTGGTATCATCACACCTGTAATTAAAAAAGGACAGAACAAAAAACATTAAAAGGTATTGATAAAACCAAGGTTGCCAGCGGTTTTGGTCGAGTATGGCTAGTATCAATGCGCAAACTAAAAAAGCAATGATGTATTTTTGTGGATTTCGTAATATACTGATGAGTAGAAGCAGGATCAATGTAAACCCGAAAAGTATACTATCAAATGGATTTGGAAGTGACGGGATCAATTCAAAAACAGGACTTAATGGAAAGCTTCTGTCGCCCGACCAAAGTTTATAGGACAGTAACATTCCTGTAATACATGCAATTGCAATGATGCGTGTAATCAATCGTATGTGTGAGCAGGATATTTCTTTCATCAGTTATTAATTCTTCCGGACTTGAAATAATATTTTTTATAATACGGTTCATCCAGATCATCAATCATCACCCCTTTTTTTGTAGTTGCATGAACAAATTTGTTGTTTTGTAAATACACTCCAATGTGTGAAATTTTATTCCCATCAATCTTAAAAAATACTAAATCACCTTCTTCCAGATTACTTTTTGAAACAACCTTACATTTTTCAAAAATACCGGAGGAGGATCCGCTTATGGATTTGTTGTAGATCCTGCTGTAAAGCGTAGCCGTAAAATTTGAACAGTCGATTCCACTTTTGTTGTTGCCACCGTATTTATAGGGTACGCCATACCATTCATCAATGAAAGCATATAGTTTTATATTTTCAATTTTGCTTTCATCTACTTTTAGTACAAGGGCATATTTTTCTTTAACTTTTGCAGCCTTTGACGAACTGGTATTGGTTTTGGAAACTTCTTTATTTGAACGGCAGGAACTAAGAGAAACAGCTATAATAAGCAGTCCTG
>JBILYL010000135.1:0-6941 GCA_044377775.1 Bacteroidia bacterium | reverse complement strand
GGCTCGGCTTGTTGCATGAAACATGGGGATGTTGTTCGGCAACAAGCTAAGCTAGGGCAAATTTAAAAACAGAAAAACGGCCTTTGGCAAATCAAATACAACCGCTTAATAGATAAGCAAACATTTATTGAACGATAAAACAAAATGAACGTATCACGCAAACAGAATCATCCCTCCACTTTTACAAAAATCAATCTTATGAAAAAATTATTATTAGTTGTTGCAACATTAACAAGTTTTGTTTCAACAAATGCGCAAACTCCAATAGCGGATTTTTTGGACATCAATAATGTGAAGGGAGGATTTATGGCTAATGGGTATTTATATAATTATGAAGTACCTAAAGGAAGCAGTCGCCAAACTATTTTTGCTAAAAATTTATGGATCGGAGGAATTGATGCGGGTTCAACATTAAAAGTTGCAGGACAAACATATATGCAAACAGGAACTGATTTTTGGTCAGGACCACTTAACTCATTCGCAACAACCGATTCCACAACAATTGCATCATTCAATCAGGTTTGGAAAATTAATAAATGTGATATTGATATTTATGTCAATTGGTATAATGCAGGAGCAGTAGGAATAAATCCAACGAATGCAACAGCAATGAATACTATTTTAAATTGGCCTACAGTAAACCCTTTATCAGGAACACCTTTAGCTCCTTTTGCTGATATTAACGGAAATAGTGTTTATGATCCAATGTCTGGAGATTATCCATTAATTAAAGGTGATCAAGCAGTCTTTTTTGTTTTTAATGACAAAGGAGGAGTTCATGGAGAAACAGGTGGAGCAGCGATAGGATTAGAAATTCAAGGAATGGCTTATGCCTATAGTTGCAAAAGCGACAGTGCATTATACAATACCATTTTTACAAATTATAAAATCATAAATAAAAGTTCCTCTGCTTTGTATTCAACTTATATAGGCAATTGGGCTGATTTGGAAATTGGAAGTGCATCAGACGATTTTGTGGGATGCGATGTTACACGTGGAGCCTATTATGGATACAATGGAGATATGATTGATGACAATCCACCTGCAGGACAGCTTCCTTATGGAGCCAATCCTCCTGCGCAAGCTGTTGTATTTTTAGATGGTCCTTATGCTGACCCAAATGGTTTTGATGATGCATCGGCAAGCACGCCCAACGGAACGGGTTATGGAGATGGTGTATCGGATAATGAAAAACTAGGAATGAGTAAATTTTTATATTACAACAATGATTTTTCATCAACAGGAAATCCTATTGCAGCAATTGATTATTATAATTACATGGTAGGTAATTGGAAAGACGCAACGCCATGGACGTATGGAGGAAGTGGTCATTTAACTGGAGTTGCAACAGATTACATTTTTCCTGGGACGACTGATCCAATGGGGTTTGGAACAAGTATGGTTCCACAACCAGCGTGGGACGAAACAACTTCTGCAAATATTCCTGGAGACAGAAGAGGAATTGGTTCATTTGGGCCGTTTACTTTTCAACCTAGAGCTATTCAAGAAATTACATTTGCTTATGTATTTGGCCGCGCAACATCTGGCGGAAATCTAGCAAGTGTTGTTGTTATGCAAGAACGCATTGATAGTGTACGTCAAAAATTTAATTCAGGTATTACTGCATGTGGATGCGCAAACTTAACTGGTATAACTAGTTATGAAAACGAAAACTCACTTTCAATTTATCCAAATCCTGCTAACGAAAGCATCACTATCAATTTCACTTCAACATCTAAAAATATCTCGGTAAAAATTTATGATGCTAGAGGAAGATTGATTAAGAATATCGAAAATGTAAAATCGGGTGAGAGCACAATTAATATTTCAGAATTAGAAAATGGATTGTATTTGATAAATGTAAGTGACGAAAATCACTCCTCAACGAAGCGATTAATAAAGCAATAGGGCTTAAGGAATCGAATCTTTAATTGGTCGGCAAAAAAGATATGATTCGTCTAATATAAAAAACACATTTACTTAAATTTGCGTTTTAATGAATGTATGACGCCAATTTTAGCAGATATCATCTCTTCCATAAGTAGTGAAGTACTTGAACTTCAATATCATTGCAAAACGTCACAGGTTACTTATTCAATTGCTGATTTTGGAGGAAATGTGATGAAGAGGGGAGATTTTAATTGTATTGAAAACAATAAGGTATCCATCAGAGAATTGTCAAAAGGTATTTATACCCTTTGTATTATAGACGGAGACCAGCTTTGCAAAACCCGGTTTCAGAAAAACGAATAATCAATATTGATTGCGATATGTTCTAGTCGCAAATAATTCCAACTCTTTAATTGTTTCTTTAGGTGATTCATAAAAACTCATGTGTCCCGAATTTTCCAACATCAATACGGAAGGATATTTGCACAAAGCCATCTGTGAATACATCGTTTCATAATTAATGACGCCATCCTTTTTTCCGACTATAAACAGCACCGGAAATTCAGCGAATTTAAAAATAAGATCCCTGCTCTTCCGCTCTTTCATCCCTTCTAAGCTATTGATAATAGATTGTCTCGAAATTTTTGCAGCAATCCTTTTTACTTTCTCCACTTCATCCGGAATCTTTGAAATATTTTCGGGAGCAAATAATGAGGTTACCACTTCTGATACATAATGCCTGTGTTCCTTTTTAACCAAACGGATAACTTTTTCGCGTTCTTTTTTCTTCTCTTCTGAGTCGGCATAGGAAGTGGAATTAAATAAACAGAGTCCGCTTACATTTTCTGGATATAATTCAGCAAACGTCAAAGCAACATATCCTCCCATGGAATGTCCGGTTATAATATAGCGCCTAAGCCCTACTTTATCAAGCACTGCTTTTACACTTTGTGCCAACAGCTCCATGCTGTGATAATAGCCAATGGAGGGAGTTTCACCATGCCCAGGTAAATCAATAGCAATGACACGAAATTTTTTTGAAAGTTTTTTTACGAATTCACTCCACACTTCATGTGAACCTAAAAACCCATGCAACAAAACCAATACTCGACCTTTGCCAGTATCCGTATAATGTATTTTAGATTTTTTAAATTCTGCGAACATAAATCAATTTGAAAATTCGTTAATTTAAAAATGTTTCAATTTTCATAGAATAAAAAAACGCATAATTATTTCCAAAAACTTAATTATCAAATTTCCAAATTGGCAAATTTCCAAATTATTTCCCCATTAATGATTCGATCTCCTCTGCCTCCAAAGGAATATTTTTCATCAGATCATCAGGACCATTCGCTGTAACAAGGATATCGTTCTCCAATCTGATCCCTAAATTTTCTTCAGGAATATAGATCCCAGGCTCACAAGTGAAAACCATTCCAGCCTCCAGTTTGCGATTGAAGTCTCCGACATCATGAACATCCAATCCTAAAAAGTGCGAAGTTCCATGCATAAAATATTTTTTATACGCAGGCCAATCCGGATTTTGTTTTTTTATATCGTCCATCGTTATCAAACCCAGATCTACCAATTCTTTTTCCATCAACAAGCCAACCGCTTTGTGGTAATCCGGAATATTATTTCCAACAGTAAGCATAGCCGTTGCCGCTTTCATAACTCTTAAGACAGCATTGTAAACTTGTTTTTGACGTTCATTAAATTTCCCACTTACAGGCAAACAACGCGTCAGGTCACTTGCATAGTTCCCATATTCTGCAGCTACATCCAATAAGATCACATCACCCGCCTTACACTCTTTATTATTTTCTACATAATGTAAAACGCAGGCGTTTCCACCTGAAGCAATGATAGGTCCATAAGCAAATCCACGTGAACGATTGGAAATAAACTCATGCACCAGCTCTGCTTCTATCTGATATTCCATTACACCGGGCTTAACAAAATTCAACAATCTACGCAATCCCTTTTCGGTAATATTACATGCTTGTTGAATAAGTTCAACTTCATATTTCGATTTAATAGCACGTAATTTATGCATGACCGGTGCAGCACGTTCAACTTTATGCAATGGATATTTTGCGATAATGTTTTTATTGAATCGCATTTCTGCCGTTTCTGTATCGATGTATCTGCGGGCATGTTCATTACTATTTAAGTATACATATTCCGCCTGAAAAATAACGGATTTCAAAAACGCTTCGAATCCGTGATTCCACATCACATTTTTTATACCGGATGTTTCTGTTGCTTGTGTTTTATTTAATTTTGCACCTTCCCAGATGGCGATCAGTTCACTGGTTTCTTTTACAAACAATACTTCCTTGTGCGTTCCATTTGCTGCATCGGGATAGATCAACAAAATGGTTTCCTCCTGATCAACTCCCGTCAGATAAAAAAGATCCGAATTCTGAACAAATCCTATTGAACCATCAGCATTCGTAGGCAATATATCATTACTCGTAAAAAGAGCGATCGAATTCGGTTTTAAACTCGCAGCAAATCGTTTACGGTTTTCAATGAATAAATTAGTGTTGATGGCAGAATATTTCATAAGAGATCTGATTTATTAATAATTCCAAAGATAGAATTTTATTGTTGTTACTTCAAACGTAAGAACATAAAAAAACCTCAGACAAATGTCTGAGGTTTTGAAAAGGAATAACATACAGAAAGTTTATTAATGACGTTTTTGGAATAGGAACGGATTTGCAGAATTGAATCGGATCATAATTTCTGGACCACCTCTTAGTGTACTCACTTTCGTTAAAGCGGAAGTATTGATATCGTAGCTGAAGCCGATCGCATATTGACCGATCTCTAACATAATAGCAGCAACAACAGCATCTTTATAACGATAATAAGCACCTAATCCAATGGAAGAACGTTTGATGTAACCCGTGTATTTTGAATCATCCTTCAGGTAATATTTGATCATCAGACCACCAACAATTTCCTTTGTAGGACCTTGCAACTGACAAAAAACAGTAGGCGCCAATCCAACATTAGAATGAGGAATTCCAATCAATAACTTTCCGTGAATAACATATTTAGAAAAAAGTTTTTCATTAGTCCCGACTAAAAACTTTTGTTTAGGCTGATTGATATGAAACATAGCGAATCCAAAATCAGCTTTTATTTGATTGTTTTCACCGATTGATTTTTCCTCTCTTGAATAATTCCAAAGTAAACCGGCAGCAAAATCAGGGTAAATAAAACTTTGAGCACCATATTGCTCACCATTTGCGATTGCCTGATCATATCCGGTACTTCCATTGTACTGGTTGGAAAATACAAATTTCGAATAATCAACTGTTTTCTGAACAACACCGGCTTGCAAGCCTAAAGAAACGGAAGAATATTCCCCTGCTTTGATAAATGTCGCGAAGGAAAGATTTACTTGGTTGGTTCCCATATTCCCGTCACCCGCTTTATCGCTATAAAAAGAAAGTCCACCGGATAATTTGTTGAACGATTTTTTATACGCTCGGGTTTTAAATGGATCTACTTTATCCCAGCTGCTAGCTTTGAATTTCATTTCATAAGACGCTCCGAATGTTTTATAAGGCACAGTAACACTTCTCCACTGATCTTTATAAATAACAGATGCTCTCATAACATGCGAAACACCGGTTAAAGCAGGATTAATCAATGAAGGATTTTCGTTGAACTGAGAGAAATGCAAATCTTGAGAAAATGCATTCACCCCAGCAATAACAAAACATCCAAGTATTAAAATATTTTTTTTCATAACGTATATTCTTCCCTTTTATCAAAAAAAACTAACGAACCAAAGATATATTTCCAGTTTTGTTTACATCAAATGAGGTTTGTGGACTTGTAGGTAAAAAACCTGCAATCGCATAGGTTGCTTTGATAAAATAAACAAACACAGCCGGGTCTAATGCTCTACCTTTATAAATTCCATCCCAACAGAAATCAGGATCTTTTGATTCATAGACTTTTTCACCCCAACGGTCAAAAATAAGGATTTCAAAAGCATCAACACAATCAGACCAACCATCTAGACAAAATTTATCATTGATACCATCATTGTTTGGGGAAAATGCATTGGGAACTCCTAAATTTCTATTACTAGAGCAAGGGATTTCAACATTCACTTTTACACAGGCGCTATCAATACAACCTAATTCGGTAACTGTTACACAGAAAGTTGTTGTTTCAGGTGGCGAAGCAATGGTGCTGTCACAAGTCGGACAACTTAAATTTGAAACAGGACTCCAAGAATAGGTAGTACCTCCAGTTGCGTAAATCCATGCACCTTGACCAACCCAAATCGTTTGTTCAGGACCAAGAAGGATCGTAGGCAAAGGATTTATTGTCATAGTAGCAGTTCCTGTACCTGCAGCAGCACAAGCAGCAATATTAAGCGGGATAGAATAAGTAACGGTATACGCACCTGGAGTACTTGCATTCACATCAACAACACCTGTACTATCATTGATTACCAATCCTGGTGAAGAACTGAATGTTCCACCGGGAGTGAAGCCGGCACCTAAAACAGGCACTGCATCTGTGGTATCAGTAGCACACGCTACAGGATAAGAGAACGTTGTTACAGGAATGGATAGAGGTGTGATCACCAGTGTTGCTGTACTTGATCCTGCCGGACCACAACCTGTTGCTAAGAAATTATAAGTAACAGTATAAGTACCTGCAGCACTAGTCGATAAATTCACGTTACCATTTGTTGTATTTAAGCCTAATCCGCCAGGAGTCGCAGAGAACGTTCCACCGGTTGTAAATCCTGCAACTGTTGAAGGAACAGGGTTGGTTCCACCGATACAAACAGGAGTAGTATAAGAGAAACCAGTAGTTGGAGGCACAGTTGGATTTACAACTACTAACTGCGTGTCTACAGCTGTACAAACACCTGTAATTGTATACGTAACAGTAAAAGTTCCTGCAGTTGTAGGATTAAATGAACCTGCAGCAGAAATACCTCCACCAGACCAAACACCACCGGGAGATGCAGCCGTCATTGTGAATGCGGCAGAACCTGCACATACAGGAGT
>JBILYL010000134.1:0-6942 GCA_044377775.1 Bacteroidia bacterium | reverse complement strand
ATCGGTCGCCCGAAATCAATTTACTCGATTAATAATAAAATAAAAAACAAAGGAGTTCCCTTTGAAGAAATTTACGATCTTTTCGCAATCCGGATTATTATTGATACTCCGGCAGAAAGTGAAAAAACTGATTGCTGGCGGGTGTATTCAATTGTTACAGATTTTTATCATCCGAGTCCTGATCGTCTCCGCGATTGGATATCGACACCTAAGGCAAATGGATATGAAAGTTTACATACTACCGTTATGGGTCCTGATGGTAAATGGGTGGAGGTTCAGATCAGAACCATCCGTATGGATGAATTAGCTGAAAAAGGATATGCTGCACATTGGAAATACAAAGACAGTGCAAATGAAAGTCAACTGGATGACTGGATCAGAAAAATAAGAGAGATTCTTGAAAGTCCGGAAGAGAATGCAATGGAATTTTTGGATGATTTCAAACTCAACCTTTTTGCAGAAGAGATATTTGCATTCACTCCGAAAGGAGAAATGAAAACATTACCAATTGGTGCAACAGCTCTCGATTTCGCCTTTGATATCCATACAAAAGTGGGTGAAAAATGTATCGGAGCGAAAGTAAATCACAAACTGGTTCCACTCAGCTATAAACTGAAAAGCGGTGATCAGGTTGAAGTACTTACTTCTAACAAACAAACACCAAAAGAGGATTGGCTTGGATATGTTGTAACAGCAAGAGCTAAATCAAAAATCAAAAATGCTCTCAAAGAAGAAAGAAGAAAAATTGCTGAAGATGGACGAGAAATGCTTCAACGTAAATTCAATCATTTAAAAATTGATTTTACTGTTTCAAATATCAATGAACTCGCGAATTACTTTAAACTACAAAGCAGCCAGGAATTATTTTACAGAGTTGCTGTTGGAAATATCAACATTAAACACCTAAAGGATTTTCGTCAGGAACATGGCAAGATCGTTCACAAATCAGGAGGCATCAAAAAAGCTGATACGGCTCAATCGCTAGAACAAATGGTTACCGCAGCAAGAGGGAAGTCTGATATGCTTGTGATCGGTGAAAATTTACAAAAGATTGACTATAAGCTTTCACCCTGCTGTACCCCTATTCCCGGTGATGATGTGTTTGGTTTTATAACAATTAACGAAGGAATAAAAATCCACAGGGTAAATTGCCCTAATGCCATACAATTGCTTTCAAACTACGCATATCGGGTGGTAAAAGCCAAATGGACAAGCCAAGAGTTGATCTCTTTCTTATCCGGAATAAAAATCACAGGAATCGATGAAGTTGGTTTGGTTAATAACATTACAAAAATCATTTCAAATGAGCTGAATGTGAACATGCGTTCTATTAGTTTCGACACCAATGATGGCACTTTTGAAGGAACAGTAATGGTATTTGTTCACGATACAAATCACCTGACAGAATTGATGAAAAAATTAAAAAAGGTTAATGGTGTATTGACGGTAACCCGGATTGACGGCAACAACTAGAAAAAGCCACTATCCTTAAGCCATAAACGACTCATTTGCAAGCCTTTTGAGTCGTTTTTTTTTGTGAATATCTTTCGGATCTAAAACCGAAAAAAGTCGTAATTTTATACCTCAAATTTTAAAAAGGGAATGTCAGACACTGATACAAAAGAAACTGTCAAACAAATTTTTTCTGAATATCTGGAAAAGCATGGACACAGGAAAACACCTGAGCGTTTTACGATCTTGAGCGAGATCTATTCTCATGGTGGGCATTTTGATATTGAGTCGTTGTACATCCACATGAAAAACAAAAAGTACCGTGTGAGTCGCGCTACACTTTACAACACCATTGAATTGCTTTTAAATTGCAGCCTGGTGACCAAACACCAGTTTGGGAAAAATTTAGCACAGTTTGAAAAATCATATGAATTCAAACAACACGATCATTTGATCTGTCAGGATTGTGAGAAGGTATTTGAGTTCTGCGATCCACGGATTCAGCAAATCCAAAAAATGGCTGCCGAAGTGCTTCAATTTGAAATCAGTCACCACTCGCTAAACTTTTACGGCAAGTGTAACAAGTTGGCGAACAATGGCGTGTGTGAAAATAAAAAAATAAAAGATAAAAAAACAAAAGGATGATATTCAGCTATAGATCAAGTACAGAAAGTTCAATAAATACATACCTGCTATATGGCGAATTAATAGATCGCGGACAAGCTACAGGCTTATTGGAGGAAATTGAGGCGCAAATTGAAAGAAATGAAAATAAGTTTCTTTTGAATTTAGCTGACTTAAAATACTTAAACAGCAGCGGATTAAATGTCATTATCAATATCCTTACAAAAGCCCGCAAGTCAGGCGGAGATGTTGCGATCTGCAATGTCAATAAAAAAATCACTGAACTTCTAGTGATCACTAAACTAAACAGTGTATTTAATGTTTGCGAAAGCGTTGAAAAGGGAATCGAGATTTTAAATAAGTAAGATATACCATTAACAAAAATTTAGTATTTAGCTTTTAAATTAATTAATTGAATGAAAGTAGATGTATTATTAGGTCTTCAATGGGGAGACGAAGGAAAAGGAAAAATTGTTGATGTATTAACTCCTAAATATGATATCATAGGACGATTTCAAGGTGGACCAAATGCCGGACATACCTTAGAATTTAACGGAATAAAACATGTTTTAAGAACCATTCCTTCCGGAATATTCCATGATAAATCCATTAATATTATTGGTAATGGTGTTGTTATCGACCCGGTTGTGTTGATCTCAGAAATTGATGCATTAATAAAAATGGGTGTAGATGTAAAATCGAAACTTTTACTTTCCACAAAAGCACATTTGATCCTTCCGACACATCGCTTGCTTGACGCTGCTTCTGAAGCTGCAAAGGGCAAAGAAAAAATCGGTTCGACTCTTAAAGGTATCGGTCCAACCTACATGGATAAAACAGGTAGAAATGGAATTCGTATCGGAGATATTTCTCTTCCGAATTTCAAGGATAAATACGATGCATTGGTAGAAAAACACAAACAGATATTAAGTCATCACAATTTCGAATACGATCTTTCTACCATGGAACCAGAATGGTTCAAAGCAATCGAATCGCTGAAAACATTTCAGCAGATCGAAAGTGAACACTATATCAATGACGCTTTTAAAAATAATAAAGCAATTTTGGCTGAAGGTGCGCAGGGATCATTATTGGATATCGACTTTGGTTCTTACCCATTTGTAACTTCCTCTAACACCATTTGTGCGGGTGCCTGCACTGGTCTTGGCATTGCTCCTAACCGTATCGGGAAGGTGTTTGGAATTTTTAAAGCTTATTGTACCCGTGTGGGCAGCGGGCCCTTCCCTACCGAATTGCATGATGAAATTGGAGACAAGATCAGAAACAATGGTCGCGAATTTGGATCAGTAACAGGGCGACCAAGAAGAACAGGTTGGTTAGATCTTCCAGCATTGAAATATGCCGTAATGATCAATGGTGTTACCGAACTGATGATGATGAAAGCTGACATTTTAAGCGGATTCGAAACTATTCAGGTATGTACTCATTATAACTATCAAGGTAAACAAATCGATTTCTTACCTTACGATTGTTCGCCCGAATTGCTTTCACCTGTTTACACCCCTTTAAAAGGCTGGAATCAAGACCTAACCGGACTAAGCAGTCCTGAACAAATGCCGGAAGCGTTAAATGAATACATCGCCTTCATTGAAAAAGAAGTTGGTGTTCCTATTTCAATCGTTTCTGTTGGACCGGATCGTACACAAACATTAATGCGTAAAAAAGAATTGGTATAGTAATTGCCTTTGTTGCAACACCATTTTATACCAAAATAATGACTCATACAGGAAATAAAACATCGATCAGTAGAAAAATAAGATCCGTTTTATTTCCTGTTTTTTATTTTCTTTTTTTGTATACTCCTTTATCTTCTTTTTCTCAAAGTATTCCCAAATCGGGTGGAAAAAAAATAATGATCGAGCATGCCGGTTCTCTGCAATTCGACAAAAATCTTGGTCAGGGCGCACAACGTCTTATCGGGGATGTCAGATTCCGGCAAGATAACACGTTAATGTTTTGCGACAGCGCCTTCCTATACAAAGACAATTCGCTTGATGCATTCGGTCACATTCACATTCAGCAAGGTGATAGCATTCACCTCTACGGTGATCTGCTAAAATATAACGGGAATACAAAAAAAGCATTGATCACAAAAAATGTGGTCGTGAATAAAGGAGATATGCAACTCACCACAGATGAGTTGAACTACGATGTTTCTTCAAGCGTTGGCTCTTATGTTACTCCTGCTCGTATCGTTAATAAAGAAAATACTCTTACCAGTAATACCGGTTATTTTTTTGCAAAAAGCAACGACCTAACATTTAGAAAAAATGTAATTCTGACAAATCCACAATTCGTGATCAACTGCGATACGATGCGTTATAACACCACTTCTAAAACAACCTATTTTATTGGACCGACAACCATCAAAAGCAAAGACAACCTCATTTATACCGAGGATGGATGGTATGATACTTTTAAAGATCAGTCACGATTCAGCAAAAACTCTTACATCGTAACAAAAGAACAAAAGATGTTCGGAGACAGTTTGTATTACGACAGAAAGAAAGGTATCGGGAAAGCTGTAAAAAATGTTCAGATCATCGACACGCTGCACAATCTTGATATCAAAGGAGAATACGCTATCCATTACGAATTTAAAAACCTTTCCGTTGTCACCGGCAACGCATTGCTCACGCAGATATACGAAAAAGATACGCTGTATCTTCATGCAGATACATTAAAAGCGATCGGAAGCAGAAACAAGAAATCGACTGCGATGAGCAGAGGACAAAATAAAGAAATTCAACCGTCACAAAATGAAAAGAAAATACATCCGGGGCAAAAGATAAAAGAAATGAAAATTTCCGGAAAGGATACTACTTACGTTTACGAAAGCGAGAAAGCTGAAAAGCAAGAACTTTTCGCTTATCACAAAGTCAAATTCTTCAAAAGAGATCTTCAAGGAAAATGTGATTCTTTGTATTACAGCGTAAGTGACTCTTCGATGCAATTGTTTGGAAAACCTGTTTTGTGGTCAGATGAAAATCAATTAACGGCCGACAGTATAAAAGTAATTACCGGGAATAAATCTATCCGCTCAATAGAATTAAAAGGTGCTGCATTTATTGTTTCGGAAGAAGATAGCATCAGATACAATCAAATTCGTGGAAAATTGATGAAAGGTTATTTTCAGAAGAATAAATTACAACTCATTAATGTAGAAGGAAACGGGCAGACACTTTATTTTGCGAAAGAAAAAAATGTAATAAAAGCAGTAAACAGAGCAGATTGCAGCGACCTTCGCGTATATATGAAGGACAATAAAGTTGATCGTATTACGTTCATTACTAAGCCCGATGCAACACTTTTCCCATTGGATCAGGTTGAAGTTAAAGAGCTAAAGCTAAAAGATTTTACCTGGAGAAAAAAAGACAGACCTCTTTCTCAAAAAGCTATTTTTATCTGGTAATAAACAAAAACACTGAACCATGAAACTACTACTGTTTTCCTTTTTATTACTTGTCGCTCCCTGCAATTCAGCGAAACAAATTGCGCAGCAAACAGCTACGGACAATAGCAAAGTAATGATCGTCTACCAAACAACCGTTTGCTTCGGACGTTGTCCCGTTTTAACACTAACGATCAATGGAGAAACAAAAATGGCAACGTTCATAGGAATAGAGAACACAGAGAAAATTGGCACCTATACAAAACCAATTACATCAAAAGAACTTGATGATCTTGTGAAAGCATTTGAAACAGCTCAGTTTTACTCATTAAATGATGAATACCTTGGAAACATTACCGACTTTCCAACAAAATACATTACATATACGAATAATGGAAAAACAAAAAAGGTGAGAGACAGAAGCGGAGCGCCAAAAGAATTAGCTACGCTGGAAAAAACACTAAATGATTTTGGGAATAGTGATGGTTGGGAAAAAACGGAAGACAGCAGCAATTCTAAAGATTAAGACAAAACCCGGCTTTGCCAGCTCTGTTTTAAAGGAACTTCCCACTCCAGTTCAAAGGCCGACTTACTGGAAACCATATTATTAAAAACAATAGTAGATCCATCAACGATTTTGTCGGACGCCAATTTTTCAAAGTCAGATAATTTGCACGTTTTTATTTCAGCCTGACTTCTGTATGCCACCTGCATCCGGTCAAACAAGTTCAAATTCATTTTTTGCTCCAGCTCTTTCACAAAATGAACAGACTTATCGATACTGCAACCGCTCGCCATTGCTTGCTTTTCATCTACAGCGATTACAACAAACAAATGGTGCAAAACATCAAAACTGGCTTTCAGACTTGCACCATGTGCAGCCCAATCTGAAATAAACAACTGACCAAGTATTTCAATTTCCTTCACCTCAGCTTCAGATAAAAGTCTGTTACTTTGATAAACCCAAACGCGGGCTTCAGATGGCATATTTTTTATGTTGGTCATACTATTAAAATATTCGTAATAATTTTCAACCCTTCGTATTTTCATCCGCATGTTTCAAGGCAGAATCAGCACGTTTAAAAGGATAACGGTTAAAGATCATTTGCCTGGGCAATCAACTCAGCGACATCAAGAACCTTAACGGTGTTTTCTTTATTAAAATGCTTTACTCCATCAGTCATCATGGTATTACAAAATGGACAACCTACTGCGATCACATCAGGATTCAAGGCTAAAGCTTCTTCGCTTCTTTCAACATTTACTTCTTTATTACCTTTCTCAGCTTCCTTAAACATTTGAGCTCCACCCGCTCCGCAACATAATCCGTTCGCTTTACTGCGTTTCATTTCTACCAACTCGGCATCCAGATTGATCATTACTGAGCGAGGTGCTTCGTAAACATCATTTGCACGCCCCAAATAACACGGGTCATGAAAAGTGATTTTTTTACC
>JBILYL010000133.1:0-7003 GCA_044377775.1 Bacteroidia bacterium | reverse complement strand
CACATCAAATTACAGTATCGGTGTAAATTTATTTTTTAAAGTGAATGAATACCTTGCAAAGCTGATGAACGCCAAAAGTGACTACCGCATTTCGATGGAAGAAATTCATCACGTTCATAAATTAGATGCACCTAGCGGAACGGCTATTTCATTAGCAAATCAAATCATTGAAAATAATACTCAAAAACAAAAATGGGTAAATACCATTTCGGATAATAAAAACGAACTGGAAATAATTTCAAAACGCATTGACGAAGTTCCCGGAACTCACACCGTTACATACAGTTCGGCCGTTGACGAGATCAGTATCACACATATTGCTCACAATAGAAAAGGATTTGCTTTGGGAGCGGTAATCGCTGCTGAGTGGGTCAAAGATAAAAAAGGGATTTTCGGAATGAACGACTTACTCAATAATTTGCATTAATTAACATATTCAAAACAATAAAAAACTCGAAATTCGTTTCTTAAACAAACTTTAATAACGCTATTTTAAAACTTTAAAAACTCTTTATGGATACAACCTATTTAATACTCATTCTTTTTTCAGTTACAACGATCATTGGTCTTTGGAAATTATTTCCCTTAGCTGGAGAGGAAGGATGGAAAGCATTTGTTCCATTGTATAATTTTATTGTGTGGCTGAAGATCATTAAAAAGCCATGGTGGTGGATTTTTCTGATCATCACTCCGGGCATTAATTTCTTAATGGTGGCGATCATGTACCTTCATACAGCAAAGGTTTTCAACAAACGCTCTAATCAGGAAAAAGCCATCGCTTTTATAGCTGGATATTTTTACCTTCCATACATTGGCTTTCAAAAAGAAACGGCATATGTCGGTCAGGAAGACATGAGCAAAAAGAAACCCTCTATTACACGTGAATGGACGGAAGCAATTGTGTTTGCTGTAATTGCGGCAACGGTGATCAGGACTTTCTTTTTTGAGGCATTCACCATCCCTACTTCTTCACTCGAAAAATCGATGATGGTGGGTGATTATTTATTTGTAAGCAAGGTAAGTTACGGAGCTAAAATCCCCAATACGCCTTTATCTTTTCCTTTTGTTCATCATACAATGCCTGGAACAACAGCAACTAAATCTTATTTAGAATGGTTTAAGCTTCCTTATTTCCGTCTTCCCGGATTTGGATCCGTAAAGAACAACGACATTGTAGTATTTAATTATCCCGATGGCGATACAGTTGCATTGAACTATCAAAACCAAAGCTATTATCAATTATGCAGGGATAATAATTTTTCAAGTTTATATAATAAACCAAGCGCTCAGATAAAAGTAGCTGAAGAAAACGGGCAAGAGGTATTTGCTCCTATTGGTGAAGTAGTAGCCCGACCAGTTGATAAACGAGAGAACTATGTGAAACGTTGTGTTGCAATTGCAGGTGATAAATTTGAGATCAAAGATGCGGAGATCTATATCAACGACAAACACGTTGAAACACCCGAACACGCTCAATATCATTACTTCGTAAAAACAAAAGGTTTTGTTTTTGGTGAGTATAATTATGCTGCTCAGAACTTTGTTCCTAACCTTCGGTTGCTGGATAAATTTGACATTTATATAGATGAAATGGGAATCAAAAATATTTCAGGTGACACCATTGAATACCTTATCAACATGCCTGTTGCAACAGTTGAAAAAGTAAAAGCATTATCAAACATCATTTCTGTAGAAAAAGAGATCACTCCAAAAGGTGAATACCAAAGCAGGATTTTCCCGCATGCTCCTTCTATCCCTTGGAACAACGATAATTTCGGTCCGTTTGTAATTCCTAAAGAAAACACAACGGTCTCTTTAGATACCACAAATATCCACTTGTACGAGCGGATCATTGTTAATTATGAATTGAACACACTGGAATTAAAAGGTGACAAAATATTCATCAATGGCAAAGAAACAAAGACCTACACATTTAAAATGGATTATTATTTTATGATGGGTGATAACCGTCAAAACTCTGCAGATTCTCGTTATTGGGGAGTTGTGCCTGATGACCATATTGTTGGGAAGCCAGTTTTTGTTTGGATGAGCATTAAAGATCCGGCCAAAAATCCTGTATCAGGAAGTGTCGGATTAATAAAATCATTCACAGAAGATTCTAAAAAAGGCAGATTCAGATGGGAACGTTTCTTCTGCTTTGTCACAGAAGATGGATTGTCCCGTTCATACAGAGTTCATTTCCTTGTATTAGTTTTGGGTATTTCCGGCTTTGTTTATTTCAAAAACAAACGCGCTGCAAAAAAAATAAAAAAATAAAATAACGGTTCAATTAACTTCATTAACAAATAACTCTATTTTGAAAAAAAAGAACGCTATAATTGATTGGCTCAAAGCTGTTTCATTTGCTTTTTTGACGATCTTATTATTTCGGACGTTCTTTTTCGAACCGTTCACCATTCCTTCTCCTTCCATGGAGAAGCCTTTGCTTACCGGTGATTATGTTATTGTAAATAAAATGACTTACGGAGCGCGGATTCCGATCACGCCTCTGTCATTTCCTTTTATTCACCAGACTCTTCCCTTTACAGAAAATACAAATTCATATTGGGACTGGCTTCAAATTCCTTATCTCCGCTTGTTTGGGTCACCTGATATCGAACACAATGATATAGTTGTATTTAACTGGCCAATGGAAGATGATCGCCCTGTTGATCAACGGACATTCTATATCAAGCGCTGTGTGGGTGTTTCTGGTGATACATTAGAAGTTCGTGATGGGCAGGTATACATAAACGGCAAATACAATGACCATCCGGATAAACTTCAGTTTGATTATAAAATAAAGGCTGACGTTGACTCACTCGACAACGATTCTTTAAAATTAGCGGGAATTACTGAAGGCAATCATATGCAAAATAAAGGAGAATTCTGGTTTACGCTTAATTTAGAAAATCTTGAAAAAATTAAAAAATTCCCACATATTACTTCTGCTGAACCCTTGATAGACCGCAAAGGTGCATACAACGATTATATGTTTCCAGAAAATGAACACTTCCTTTGGAATGTGGATTTTTTCGGACCCATATACATTCCGAAAGCTGGTGATTCTGTAAAAATCACAAAAGATTCGCTTCCACTTTATGAGCGGATAATCAGCGTTTATGAAAAAAATGAACTTCGCGTCAGCAACGACTCGATTTTCATCAATGAAAAATATTCTACATCCTACACCTTTAAAATGAATTACTTTTTTATGATGGGCGATAACCGTCATAACTCTGCTGACTCACGGTTCTGGGGATTTGTACCTGAAGATCATATTGTTGGTAAAACAGTTTTAATATTAATGTCGATCGATAAATCGGATGGTGGAAATAGTCTGAGGGGCGACCGGTGGTTTAAATCGGTTCATTAACAGATGAACAATAAAAAACTCAATTGAGGCTTAATATGCCAAATAAATTTCATCGTCACAATCAGATGAAATAAGAAAAATTTAAAAACAATGAACAATACTGCATTATTACCTTCCGCATACCTCGCTCCGATTCAACATTATTCCAAATTAAAAAACTATTCGGACTGCATCATTGAGCACCATGAACATTTTGCGAAACAAACATACAGAAGCCGTTGTGACGTATATTCTCCGAATGGAATCTTAACATTGAGTATTCCTTTGGTAAAACGAAATCACCGCCAGAGTACAAAAGATATAAAAATATCTTATGAATACGATTGGCAAAAATTACACTGGAGAAGTTTAGAATCTTGTTACAGACGCTCACCATTCTTTGAATATTTTGAAGATGATTTTCTGCCGTTTTATACGGATAAAAAATTTGATTTTTTGATTGATCTGAATGAGTCAATGCAGCAAGAAATATTGAAATTATTGAAATTAAAACCAAACTATACCTTCAGCACCGAATATCATAAAACATTTGAAGGAGCGGATGACTTCAGAAGCCTCATTTCTCCAAAGGTTTCACTGAGTCAGGATTCAAGTTTCGTTTCAAATCCTTACATGCAGGTATTCGAAACGCGTCATGGCTTTATTCCAAATTTAAGTATCGTGGATCTGCTGTTCAACCAGGGTTCAAGATCATTGGAAAACATCTAATCTTTTCATTAAAAAGCATTCCTTTTTTGAACAAGAAACAACGATTTGTTGTTATATTTGGCACACATTTAATTGTTTACTCAATGTCATTCCGACCGAAGTAGAGAATTCTAACAAGAAACCATCTACACTTCTTGCTTGATTTTCGGCTTATCAGAAATGACAATAATATAAGATTATGGATATAGAATTCAATAGAAATGAAGATGTAATGAAACAGCTGATTTCAGGAATGGAAAGAAAGCTGGAAAAGATTTATTTAGGTGGCGGTCAGAGCCGGATCGACAAATTGCATGAACAAGGCAAAATGTCGGCTCGCGAACGGATTGCTTACCTGATAGATAAAGATTCTGAAACATTGGAAATCGGGGCTTTTGCGGGCGAAGACATGTACAAAGAACATGGTGGTTGTCCGGCAGGAGGCGTTGTGATTGTAATTGGATATGTAAGTGGCAGACAATGTATAATTGTAGCAAATGATGCAACTGTGAAAGCGGGCGCATGGTTTCCGATCACCGGAAAAAAGAATTTACGTGCACAAGAGATCGCGATGGAGAACCGCCTCCCAATCATTTATCTGGTAGACAGTGCCGGAGTTTATTTGCCCTTACAGGACGAAATATTTCCTGACAAAGAACACTTTGGAAGAATTTTCAGAAACAATGCAGTAATGAGCAGTATGGGCATTTTGCAAATATCTGCTGTTATGGGAAGTTGCGTTGCTGGTGGAGCCTATCTTCCAATCATGAGCGATGAAGCAATGATCGTTGATAAAACCGGAAGTATTTTCCTTGCCGGTTCATACCTTGTTAAAGCTGCGATCGGTGAAAACATTGACAATGAAACGTTGGGTGGTGCAACCACGCATTGCGAAATTTCAGGTGTTACCGATTATAAATGCAAAGATGACAAAGATGCATTGGACCGAATTCGCAATATTATGAGTAAAGTCGGTCATTTTGATAAAGCCGGATTTAACCGTGTGGAATCAAAAGCACCAAAAAAAGAGCCTAAGGATATACTCGGGATCATTCCGGATACAAGAGATAAGCAATACGAAATGATGGAAATCATTGATCGTTTGGTTGACGAATCCGATTTTGAAGAATATAAAGAAGGATATGGGCAAAGTATACTTTGCGGATTAGCCCGTGTTGATGGCTGGGCTGTAGGTATTGTTGCCAACCAACGCAAAGTGGTAAAAAGTAAAAAAGGTGAAATGCAATTCGGAGGTGTAATTTATAGCGATAGCGCTGATAAAGCGGCTCGTTTCATCATGAATTGTAATCAGAAGAAAATACCATTATTGTTTTTACAGGATGCAACCGGATTCATGGTTGGTTCACGTTCAGAACATGGCGGAATTATTAAAGACGGTGCCAAATTAGTAAATGCAATGGCAAATTCGGTTGTTCCGAAGTTTACCGTTATCATTGGAAACAGTTATGGAGCAGCAAACTACGCAATGTGTGGAAAAGCTTACGACCCTCGTTTGATCGTTGGCTGGCCAACCGCTCAGGTGGCAGTGATGGGTGGCGCTCAGGCAGCAAAAGTATTGGTGCAAATAGAAGTGGCTTCTTTAAAAGCAAAAGGTGAAGTGATTACTCCTGAAAAAGAAGCCGAACTGTATAACAAGACAAAAGATCGTTACGATCAGCAAACAACTCCGTATTATGCAGCTTCAAGAATTTGGCTGGATGCAATTATTAACCCTTTAGATACCCGCAAATGGATCTCGATGGGAATAGAAATGGCAAACAATGCGCCTATTACAAAACCCTATAATGTGGGTGTGATTCAAACTTAATTTTGATCCATTACTATTTAATAAAAAACTGTATTTTTGATTTTAAAATAAACAATATGACAACTAAAATTTTCTCAGCACGTTTTATATTTATTACCTCTGCAATATTAATAGCAGCAACCAGTCGTTTATTCCCTCACATCCCTAACTTCACTCCTATTGCTGCAATGGCATTATTCGGTGGCGTATACTTTTCTGATAAACGACTTGCTTTCATTATACCTTTGTTGGCTATGTTTATCTCCGATGTTGCATTAGAATTAACAACCGGATGGGGCTTCCATAACACGATTGTATATGTGTATGTTGCTTTTATACTTACATCAATAATTGGTTTATATGTTAAACGAAATGCCACTGCCGGTTCTATTATTGGAGCATCCGTTCTTTCATCACTCTTGTTCTTCATTATCACCAACTTTGGAGTTTGGACAACCAGTGGAATGGTTGGTGGAGCAGCAGGCTTAGGAACGACTTATGCATTGGGTATCCCCTTTTTCGCACCAACACTTTTAGGCGACATGTTCTTTAATGCGCTTTTATTCGGTGCATTCTTCTTTGCTCAAAAAAGAATTCCTGCTTTGATCAAATAATAAGAGTAAATAATTTTTAAAAAAATGGCGGAACCAAAAAGTTTCGCCATTTTTTTTCGCTTTTACAACGTGCTTCGCATTAACGAAACACTTCTAAAGAAAAGTCGGGCTAACAACCCGATTGCTAATTTCAAAATAAGAGAAACACTTCATACTAATTTACTAGAAGTTTATACGAGCATCCTTTCACATTTTCAAAAAAACTATTAATTCACTTAGAAAGATCAGAAGCGCGTTTCTATTCTTACTGTAACGAGATTAATATAGGAAAGAAAAATGCTTGTCGCCAGTCAGTTCGAGCGGAGTCAATTGTCAGTTCGAGCGGAGTCGAGAACGAGATTAATATAAGTAAGAAAAATGCTCGTCGCCAGTCAGTTCGAGCGGAGTCGATTGTCAGTTCGAGCGGAGTCGAGAACGAGATTAATATAGGAAAGAAAAATGCTCGTCGCCAGTCAGTTCGAGCGGAGTCGATTGTCAGTTCGAGCGGAGTCGAGAAATTCTGAAATAAAGCAATGAATT
>JBILYL010000132.1:0-7018 GCA_044377775.1 Bacteroidia bacterium | reverse complement strand
ATATTGCTCTATTTTGAGCATATCCCCAGAGCGTTCCCGGCTGATTTTTTTGCTTCTGCCCGGCACTATCGGTATAAGTAATCACATTTTGTTCCAACACCTGCGTTAAAAAATCAATTTGATCTTTGGGCAATATGGATTCAATGTCCGATTTAAGAACCGGTGCATTGTTTTTGAATTGTGAAATGTTTAGGTATACGCCTTCCTTAAATTCATAATCCCTTGAATAGGGGACATTTTCAGAAAATTGCGCCTTACAAAAGGAAGAAATAAATAAAAATAATAAAACGAATATCCGGTGCATTATAAAAATTAGTTTTTCTGATTTCAGAATCGTAAATTTCGTAAATATTCGGTTAGAAATGAAAAAACTGCACCTACTTTTTTTGACTTTATTGATCTTTTCGACTGCAATTTTTGCTCAAAGCAAAATGAATTTATCGCTGTTGCTAAAAAATAATTCAAATTCTACCGAGCTTATCGATGTTTTTGTAAAAGGTGATATCAACACTATTGAACAAATTACGGCTTCCGTTAATGGAAAAATAAAATACGCTTATTCAACTATCGCAGCGATAAAAATTCCTGCATCTGCACTTTCAACTTTTGCAGCCCATAAAAAGATACAACGCATTGAAGCATTTCCTCCTCATTTCAAACCAATGAGCGATACTATGCTTTTAAATAACAATGTTATCCCCGTTCATTCCGGAACAACACCTTTAACGCAAGGATACAATGGAAATGGTATTATTATCGGGATCATCGATTCAGGAATAGATTTTTCTCATCCCGATCTGCAAGACAGTTTAGGTAATACACGGATAAAATATCTATGGGATCAGCGACTTCCCGTTGCAGCCACTACTCCCGTTTACGGATACGGACAAGAATGGGACAATACCGAGATCGATGGCGGACTTGCTGCAGCATCTACAGACATAGATTGGTATGGACACGGAACACATGTA
This sequence comes from Bacteroidia bacterium, assembly GCA_044377775.1. Classification (GTDB taxonomy): domain Bacteria; phylum Bacteroidota; class Bacteroidia; order 2-12-FULL-35-15; family 2-12-FULL-35-15; genus 2-12-FULL-35-15. The sequence continues at coordinate 6,047 of JBILYL010000132.1, read as the reverse complement.
GCGGGAATTGCTGCCGGTAACGGATTAGCAAGTGGCACATACAAAGGTGTTGCTCCCAAAGCCGACATCGTTTTTGTTGCGTTTGATTTCTACAGCACTAATCCAACACTCTTGACCGATGCTGTTGACTACATTTACAACAAGGCAAACAGTTTAGGAAAACCGTGTGTAATAAATGCCAGCTTAGGAGATTATTATGGTTCTCATGACGGATTGGATCTGCAAGCCCAACTGATAAAAAACATGATAGATGCCCAACCCGGAAGAGCATTGGTTGCTGCCGCAGGAAATGCAGGAGACATTCCATTTCATTTAGGTTACACCGTTACATCTGACACAAATTTTACTTTTCTTTCTAACCCTTCCGGTGCAGAACATTTTACGATTTATGCTGATACCAATAATTTCAATAATGTATCCATTTCGATTGGAGCTGATCAAATGAGTCCGGTTCATGCGTTCAGAGGACGTACACCTTTTTATAACATCGCGGCACATTTAGGAGTAATTATTAATGATACTGTATATAACGGATCAAACAGAATCGGAATTGTACAATCCTATGGTGATTCTTCGGCAGGTGTATATTCATTAGAGTTTAATATCATTCCCGATTCCACCACTTATGACTGGAGGTTGATCTCTACCGGTAACGGAAAATTTGATGTATGGAATTTTAATCTGAAGAGTTCCGGACTTCCTTCATCTGCAACAATGCCCGACAGTATTTATTACAAACTTCCAGACTTGGATCAAACGTTGGTATCCAGTTTTCAATGTTTGGATAATGTAATAACTGTAGGAAACTATACTAACAGAAGAAGCCTGTTAAATTACAACAGTGTTTTGTTTACAGATCCGGCACGAACACCAGGACAGCGCCACCCGAATTCAAGTTCAGGACCAACCCGTGATGGAAGAACGAAACCCGATATTGCTGCACCTGGAGACTTTGTGATGTCCTGCTCACTTTTATCTACGCTACCTGGCGATGGCATCCTGTATCCCGACTCGTTTGATCCGGGTGGATTTCACACACTCGGTGGCGGAACATCAGCCGCAAGTCCGGGTGTTGCTGGCATTGCCGCACTCTATCTTCAAAAAAACCCAACAGCAACTGCTATGGATGTAAAAAACGCGATCATCCAGTGTACAACAACCGATGGCTTCACCGGAGCTGTTCCAAACAATCACTATGGTTTCGGAAAAGCAAATGCGTTCAATGCTTTAACAGGATGCCTGACTACTGATTTAACAGAAAACGAAATTAACAATACACTCCTCATTTATCCGAATCCGGCCATTGATGGCAATACAATTACCATCGATATTCCGGGTTTCCGAAAAAATACGAAAACAGAATTACTGATCTACAATGCAGTTGGTTCTTTAATAAAACACGAACAAATAAGTGGTTCATCTGTTGAACTTAACAGGCTTGCATCCGGACTCTATTTTTGTAAATTAGTTCAGGATGGACGAATCATCGCTACAGAAAAAATGATAATTTTGTAGGATAAAATCTATTATGCAAAAACAAATCAAAATATTAGGAATTGCGTCACTTACTCTCGGAGTTCTTTCAGCGATCATCTGGATGTTGCCTTATGGCTTAATGCTGGCTTTACCCATCGGTTTTTTAGGAATGGTTATTTCAACTATATATGTTTACATGGATACGAAATATGAAATAAATGCTAAAAAGATCACACCAGGAATTATTGGTATTATTCTAAGTTCTATTCCGATAATAATTGTACTTATAATTATTATTATGAGTCGATTTAAATAAACTGAGAATGGAATCAAAAACAAAAGTTCTCAGCAATTACCTATCTCTGATAAAATTCAGTCACACCATATTCGCATTACCCTTTGCGATCATCGGTTATTTTTTAGCGATCACGTTCACTGAAGCTACATTTAACATCCAACTTTTCGGCTTGATCGTGCTGTGCATGATATTCGCCAGAAGTGCTGCTATGGCTTTCAATCGCTATATCGACAGAGCTATTGATGAACAGAATCAACGTACCGCTATCCGTGAAATTCCGGCTGGAATTGTTAAACCACAATCCGCTTTAATTTTTGTGATCGTCAATTGTATTTTATTTGTTACAACAACTTACTTCATCAATACACTTTGTTTTTATTTATCCCCGGTTGCATTAATTGTTGTTCTGGGATACAGCTTAACAAAACGCTTTACTGCACTGTGTCACTTGGTATTAGGACTGGGATTATCACTTGCACCTATTGGCGCTTATTTGGCGGTAACTGGAAAATTTGATTGGTTACCGTTATTTTTTTCGTTTGCTGTTTTATTCTGGGTAAGCGGATTTGATATCATATATGCTTTACAGGATGAAGAATTTGACCGTTCAAAAAATTTAAAATCAATTCCTGTACTCTTGGGCAGAAAAGGTGCATTGATGTTGTCGAATATACTTCATTTGATCAGCGCAGGTTTTATTATTTATGCAGGAATTTACGCATCGTTAAATGTTTGGTATTGGATAGGTGCTGGTTTTTATTCTTTACTTTTATTTTACCAGCATACCCTCGTAAAACCGAATGACCTGTCGAAAGTAAATCTCGCTTTCTTTACCACCAATGGTATTGCGAGTGTCGTTTTTGCCGTATTTGTTCTGATCGAACTTTACATTTTTTAATCCTTCCGAAAGAAACGTCAGTACAAAAAAAGTCAATCATTAAGCATGTTTTCTCAAGAATGCACACGCTTGCAAATTTATAAAATCCTTATTCTAGAACTTATTGAAAGCTCGAATGAATTCAATAAAAACAAAAGAATAAAAAAAACGAGATGGTATTCAGAATAAAAAAACGGAGTTAGAAAATAAAAAATAAAAATCTATACGATGCGTTTCAGCAATCTTAAACGGTGGGAGTAATCTTTCTTTTCATTATTAAAAATGCCTTGATGATCAAATCCATCAATGCGAACTTTTCCGGAAGCATGAATGATTTTATTGAGATCCATTACAATTCCAACATGCACGATCCGCCCTTCATCATTATCAAAAAATGCAAGATCACCCGGCTCAGCCTCTTCCACAAAACTTAACGTCTCCCCTTCTTCCGCCTGCTGATAGGCATCACGTTTTATTTTAATTCCATTTAATTTATAAACCATTTGTGTAAAACCGGAGCAATCAATTCCAAAAGGCGATTTCCCCCCCCATAAATAAGGACTGTTCAGATACATCATAGCAGTATCAATAATTCCATTTTTTGAAAAAGGCAAATGCCCGTTCACAAAAGCACCATCATAAGCGAACGTTGAATTTTCTACTGCACATTCACCATTATCGAAACCAGGCAAAGTGCTTCCTATACAGATGGGAAAAAGTTGAGCAATTCTATTGTCGGTAACGATCTGAATAAGTTCATTGACACAAAATTGTTCGGTAGAATTTAAGATATCAAAGGTGTGTTGTGCAATTGGCAGAAATTGTTTTTTATCGATCCAGCATTCATAGTTATCGTAAGCAATTTTTATCCTACACCAGCTTCCTTGCACTTCCAGAACTTCAAAATGGTCGCCAAACAATAGCTGAGTAACCATTTCAGAGCGATCCGAAGGTTCTTTCCGACAAGGGATGATACTAAGATTTGTTATTCCGAACATATAATTACTAAGAAATTAAATAAACGCTATTATGTCAGTTCGAGTAATTCGATAACAAAGGAAGAGTTTGGTATCGAGAACAAATTGCGATTCGGATATTCTCTGCGCATTTTATTCTCGATACATTTCTTTCGCTTGCACTTCATAAATACTTGAATTGTCAATCGAAAAAAAACAACAAACTATAAATACTTTATACTAATTCAACTACAACAGCACTTGCTCCACCGCCACCATTACAAATTCCGGCAGCACCGTATTTTGCTTTGTTTTGTTTCAGAACATGGATCAACGTAACAACGATTCGCGCTCCGGAACAACCTAATGGATGCCCCAATGAAACCGCTCCGCCATTCACATTTACTTTGCTCGCATCCAATTTCATTTTTTGCATATTCACGATACCAACTGTAGAAAACGCTTCGTTTAATTCAAAAAAGTTAATATCATTCAATGTCAATCCTGCTTTTGCAACTGCTTTTGGAACAGCAATTGAAGGAGCTGTTGTGAACCACTCAGGAGCGTGTTCAGCATCGGCATATCCCTTCAATATAGCAATTGGTTTCAATCCTAATTGTTCAGCTTTTTCCTTGCTCATCAGAACAAGTGCTGCAGCACCGTCATTCATGGTAGAAGAGTTAGCAGCTGTCGCTGTTCCTTCTTTTGAAAAAGCACCTTTTAATTCAGGGATCTTATCGAAACGTACATTTTTATATTCTTCATCCTCCTTCATAATGATCGGATCACCTTTACGCTGAGGAATTTCAACTGGAACAATTTCATCATTGAATTTCCCTGCTGCCCAAGCCGCTTGAGAACGCTTGTAAGATTCGATTGCGAATGCATCCTGATCTTCACGGGAAATATTACATTCCTTCGCACACAAATCAGAAGCATTACCCATTGGATAGTTGTGATATACATCCATCAAACCGTCTTTCGCCAAACCATCTATCATGGTAACATTACCATATTTATTTCCCCAACGCATGTTTTCAGAATAAAAAGGAACCTGACTCATATTCTCCATTCCTCCTGCAACAACAACATCTGCATCGCCACACATAATACTTTGCGCTCCGATTGAGATCGCTTTCATTCCTGATGCACATACTTTATTGATTGTTGTACATTGAACGGTGTTTGGTAAACCGGCAAACATAGCAGCCTGACGGGCAGGAGCTTGTCCTAAATTTGCCTGCAACACACTCCCCATATATACTTCCTGAACTTCTTTTCCATCCAAACCTGCCTTAGCAAGTGCGCCTTTAATTGCAATTGCGCCCAATTTAGTTGCTGAAATTCCGGCTAATGCTCCGCCAAAACTTCCTAAGGGTGTTCTTACTGCTGATATAATGTATACTTCTTTCATACTGCTAAATATTGAATTGTTTGATTAGAGATATTTATGATAATCCGACAAATTTAAGCATTATTCGTGCTTTTTACAAAGTTTATTGAAAGTGCAGGATCACTCCGCCAATTAAGGGATTAGGGACAAATTCGTTATGAGCGAACCCTTTTCAGATAAAACTATTCGAATGAACGGAAAATCTGATAAATACCAATAAAATTCACAACAAATCAGGATTAAAGGCACAGATTAATTTTGTTCACCTTTCATTTTGATTTTTTTATAACAGAGAAAATAACACCAACATCCCTGTCAAAAGAGTCCTCTCTACTTCATTTTTGAATAAATATAAAACGGAAACATCCTGGGGATTTAAGACCTCCTTTTACTTAATGTAAATTCACATTAATTTTCAAACGTTCTATCAAAAAAAGCCTCGAAAAGCACTTATTCATCGAGTCAAAGTCCCACTTCGCTTCAATAGCTCCGGAGAAAAACGACTGTTCCTTATATGGAACTATTCCTCAATTGTGAATAAACCTGTGAACAAACGCGGAAGCGCTGCATTTAAAATACTCAAATAATCATTAAATTCGTGGTACTAAATAGCATTATGAAAAAATTCATCTCTTTCATTCGTCATAGTCATCCCGAAATATATAAAGGCATTCTTTTTTGCATTGCGGTTGCTACTATCGTTTATATTTTTCCGAAACAAGGTAAATTCAAATATGAATTTCAAAATCTAAAAGGAAAACCATGGCTGCATGAAGATCTAATCGCACCTTTCGACTTTGCAATAAAAAAGTCTGCTGAAGAGCTTCAGAAAGAAAAATCAGAGATCATCAGTAACTCAAAACCGTATTTTAAATTTGAACAAAGTATTTCAACCGCGAAAAAGGCACAATTAAAATCAGAGTTAGAGGCAAGGTGGGACAGTAAAAAAAACAAGATTCAGAAAGAAAACACGCTGGCTTTTGCGAGTAATATTCTTGATTCAATTTATAGTAAAGGGATTATAGAACCTAATGCGATAACTGAAAA
>JBILYL010000131.1:0-7019 GCA_044377775.1 Bacteroidia bacterium | reverse complement strand
ATCAGTGGATTGAAATGTATGGTGTCCGGTATTTTTCCGAACTAACAAATATGGCAATACTGACAGAAGAAGTAGGAGAGGTGGCTCGGATTATTTCGAGGACATATGGAGAACAATCATTTAAGAAAAAGGAAAAGGATAAAAAACTGGCTGACGAATTGGCGGATGTTCTTTTTGTTTTAATTTGTTTGGCCAATCAAACAGGCGTTGATCTTAGCGATGCATTCGAGAAAAATATGGATAAAAAAACGAAACGTGATAAAGACCGGCATAAAAAAAATGAGAAGTTAAAATCAAAAAAAAGTAAATAGAATTACTTGCTCTTTCAAAATACAAATTAACAAGTGAATTACTTAGTCATGACAGCTCTTTTTTCTGACAAGTTTAAATAAAAAAATCCTGCTTCATTTGTGAAGCAGGATTTTTTTTATTTGCAAATACGTATTATGCTTCTGCTAAAACAATTACTTTATTGTTTTGAACTTCCACAACACCGCCATTGATCTCAAATGTTTCGATGTTTTTTTTCGCATCCGTTACTTTTATTGTACCTTTTTTTAAAGAAGCAATAATTGGAGCGTGATTGTTTAAAATTCCAAAAGAGCCTTCAGCACCCGGAAGTTTTATCGCATCCACATCACCGCTATATACTTTTTTATCCGGAGTTATTATTTCTAAATGCATATTTTCAATTTGATAATTTGAAAATGTGCCAATTTGAAAAATGAAATCATTGTTTTAATTTCCAAATTGACAAATTTCCAAATCGATTAATTTATTTCGCTTCTGCTAAGATCTTTTTACCTTTTTCAATTGCATCTTCAATAGAACCTACAAGATTGAAAGCCGCTTCCGGATATTGATCTACTTCACCATTAAGGATCATGTTAAATCCTTTGATCGTATCTTCAATGGAAACGAATACGCCTTTTAATCCTGTGAACTGCTCTGCAACGTGGAAAGGTTGAGATAAGAAACGTTGAACACGTCTTGCGCGGTGAACGATTGTTTTATCCTCTTCAGATAATTCATCCATTCCAAGAATGGCGATAATATCTTGTAACTCCTTGTAGCGTTGTAAAATTAATTTTACTTTTTGAGCAGTACCATAATGAGATTCTCCCAAAACTGCAGGTGTTAAAATTCGAGATGTTGAATCCAATGGATCCACAGCAGGATAAATCCCTAACTCAGCAATTTTACGGTTCAATACTGTTGTTGCATCCAAATGGGCGAAAGTAGTTGCCGGAGCCGGATCTGTTAAGTCATCGGCAGGAACGTAAACCGCTTGAACAGAAGTAATAGATCCACGTTTTGTTGACGTGATCCGTTCTTGCATCAATCCCATTTCTGTAGCAAGAGTTGGTTGGTAACCCACGGCAGAAGGCATACGGCCTAATAACGCTGATACCTCAGAACCTGCTTGTGTAAAGCGGAAAATGTTGTCAATAAAGAAAAGGATATCACGCCCGCCTGATTTTTCATCTCCGTCACGGAAATATTCAGCCATTGTTAATCCTGATAAAGCTACACGAGCACGAGCTCCTGGAGGCTCGTTCATCTGTCCGAATACAAGTGTCGCTTGTGATTTTTCTAATTCTTTTAGATCTACCTTAGATAAATCCCATCCACCTTTTTCCATTGAGTGCTTAAATTCTTCACCATAACGGATAACGTTAGATTCGATCATCTCACGCAATAAGTCATTCCCTTCACGTGTACGCTCACCAACACCTGCAAATACAGATAAACCTTCGTATCCTTTTGCAATGTTGTTGATCAATTCCATGATCAATACTGTTTTTCCAACACCTGCACCACCGAATAAACCAATTTTACCACCTTTTGCATATGGCTCTAAAAGGTCAATTACTTTGATACCGGTGAATAATACTTCTGTTGAAGTAGATAGATCTTCATATTTAGGAGGCATACGGTGAATTGGAGCACCACCTTTTTTATCGGTTTGCTGAATTCCGTCAATTGCATCTCCTACTACATTAAATAAACGTCCTTTTACTTGTTCTCCAACCGGCATTGTGATACCTGCTCCTGTTGAAGTAACAGTAAGACCACGATATAAACCGTCTGAAGAGTCCATTGCGATCGTACGAACGGTGTCTTCTCCAATGTGTTTCTGAGTTTCAAGAATAACTTTTTGACCATTAGGTTTTATTACCTCTAATGCATCCAAAATGTTTGGTAACGTGGCTCCGCCCTCAAAACTTACGTCTATAACCGGACCAATTACTTGTGAAATTTTACCTGTTTGTGTTGACATTTGATATCTATGTAAATGTTAATTTTTAAAATTCGACTGCGAAATTACACTATTTTATTTAGGTAAAAAATCGATTTTTAATATTTTTATAATTAAATTTGATGCTTTGAATCATACTTCATTTTTTGTGGAGAAGATAAGCGATTTTAACCTTGATTTTTAGGCGATTATCGAAACCTGTTAGCATTTTGTATGATATAATTCAGTTGATTGAATGAAGGTTTATACCCAAATTGAGGATTTTAGGAACATAAAAAACCCTGTTGTTACAACCGGCACTTTTGATGGTGTTCATTTAGGGCATCAGAAAATTATTTCCAGATTAATTGATGTAGCAAAGGAAGAACAAGGCGAAACTGTTTTGCTTACCTTTTATCCGCACCCCAGAATGGTGCTTTTTCCCGATGATAATGGACTGAAATTACTGAATACCCAGCAGGAGAAGATTCGGCTTTTAGAAAATTACGGCATCGACCATTTGATTATCTACCCTTTCACAAAGGAGTTTTCCCGTCTGACCTCTGTTGAATTTGTTCGTAATATATTGGTTAATAGCATACATACAAAACGACTTGTGATAGGTTATAACCATCATTTCGGAAGAAATCGTGAAGGTTCTTTTGAGCATCTGAAGGAATTCGGCCCCGTTTATGGTTTTGATGTTGAAGAGATCCCTCCGAAAGACATAGATCACATTGAAATCAGTTCTACAAAGATCCGTCAGGCATTGCAAGCCGGAGAAGTGGAAGTTGCAGCAACATATCTGGGACATACTTATTCGGTTAATGGAAAAGTGGTTCAAGGGAAGCAGTTAGGGCGTACGATTGGTTACCCGACCGCTAATATTTTAATGGAAGACAAATATAAACTGATCCCGGCTGATGGTGTCTATGCTGTAAAGGTAGAACATAATGGTGGAATGTATCACGGAATGTTGAATGTTGGGAATAATCCGACAATTGAAGGAAAAGGGCGAAGTATGGAAGTAAATATTTTTGATTTCGATCAGAATATTTATGGAGATGACGCAACCATTTATTTTATTGAGCGTCTTAGAGATGAAGTTAAATTCAATGGCTTAGATGAATTGAAAGCAGCTTTGGCTAAAGATAAAGTTAACGCATTAAAAATTTTGAATAGTTGAAATGGAGTTTTAAATATCGCCAATTTTTAAAATCCGGAACACTTCTTTTGCTCCTTATTTTCTCACAGAAAATGGTTGCTCAAACAGTTTTGCTGGATTCACTTAAACTGGACACGGTCTATTCGTATACCAGTTTGGAAGAAGCGTTAAAAAGCCCTGAAAAAGTGATTAAGTTGGAATTGAGGAAACAAAAGTTAAAGTCTTTTCCAATGGAAATTTTGAAGTTTCCCAATTTGCAATACCTGGATTTAAGCAAAAATAATATCAAAGAATTACCTGTTGAGATCTCACAGCTTAAAAATTTACAATATTTCGCAATATCAAAAAATAGTCTGGAAGAGTTTCCACCACAAATTGGTGATCTTACTAACTTGTTTTATTTGAATGCCAATCAAAATGAACTAACGTCAATTCCTCCTGCAATTGGAAAACTTACCAAGTTGAAAAATCTGGATCTGTGGAGCAATAATATAGACCGATTCCCTGATGAATTAAAGGATTTAAAAAGTTTATTGGTCTTTGATCTTCGTGTAATACTTATTCCTGACGCTCAACAGAGCAGTATTCAGGCAATGTTACCCAATACGAAGGTCTATTTTTCTCCTTATTGTAAATGTCAGCAATAAAAGAATCGCATGAACTTTCATCTTCAATTTCCGATTACTCCTTGTGCTGAAAAGCTGAATTATTCTCAATCCTCTTTTTTTATGGGTTCTTGTTTTGCCGAAAACATTGGCGATACAATGCAGCAATTTAAATTCAAGACAATGTTGAATCCCCATGGAATTTTATACAACCCATTGAGCATTGCGGTAGCTTTGCGCAGATATATGAAGATTGATTTTGTAACGGAGAGCGAATTATTTTTTGCAAACGATTGTTGGAATTCATGGGAACATCATAGTCGGTTCTCAAATCCCGATAAACAAAACTGTCTTTTAGAAATAAATAAAAATATTTCCGATGCGCATGTGTCACTAAAAAATGCGGAGTGGTTATTCATTACATTCGGTTCAGCATTTGTTTACAGGAAAAACGACAAACTAGTTGGTAATTGCCATAAGCAGCCTCAAAAAGAATTTTTGAAACAATTGTTAAATACTTCAGAGATTTTAGAAGAATATAAATCTTTGATGATTGAATTGAAAAAGTTTAATCCCGAATTAAAAATTGTTTTCACAATCAGTCCGGTTAGATATGTGCGGGATGGAGTGGTGGAAAATAATTTAAGTAAAGCACGGTTAATAGATTTCGTACATCAGTTGAAAAACGATTCTGCTTTTTATTTCCCAGCATATGAATTGGTAATTGACGACTTGCGCGATTATCGTTTTTATAAAGAAGATATGGTTCATCCCAGTGAACAGGCTGTTAAATATGTTTTTGATAAATTCAGAAATTCTTTTTTTGATGAAAGCGCGGATAGCTTGTTTGAAAAGATAAATGAAATTTTATTGGCGAAAAAGCACAAGCCATTCAATGCTGATTCGGCCTCCCATAAAAAGTTTAAAAACAATTTTCTTCAACGCATTCAATCCTTGCAATCGCAGCATCCGTTTTTAGATCTTACTGAAGAACAAACTTATTTTTCTTGATGCTTTCGGAACGTTTTTTTATAAAAAAATATCGGTAACAATTATCTGAATCTTTTTTGCTGATAAGTGTTACCGATATTATAAAAATGTCCTCAGTTATATTACATTGATTTAATTTGTGGGTTATGAATTAAAACTTCAAGCTCAATCCAGCCGTAAAATTCATTCCTGCCTGAGGATAATAAAAATTTTCTACAACATGTTCTCCGCCATAAATGTAACTATACGTGTATCCGTTTGATTCGTATAGTTCATTAAAGATGTTGTTTGCTGCTAGCGTAATTCCGATCTCACGAATGTATTTTGTTTGAATTGTATAATTGATCCGCAGATCGCCAGTGAAGTAGGCGCCCAACATAGGTGTGCTATTTTCAACCGAGCTTCCGTATTGTACTCCAACAAATTTCGGGGTTACTCCAGCGTTATAAGCACTTATGTGTGTGTTGTCCATGTACTGTTTACCCACATATTTACAAATGAAATTAAGTTTTAAATTTTTAACAGGCTCAAATGTTAGTGTGCCGGCTGCAATGATATTAGGAGAGAAAGCAATGTCTGTTTTTGAATAATTATTTACGCGCTGGGCTGTGCTGTCGTAGTTGTCAATATATTCTACGAAATTATTTATTTTGTTTTGACTGAAGGTGGCATTCATGTTCAACGACAAGTTTTTTAATATTTTTATCCCGAACTCTGCTTCAAGGCCATTTCGATAGCTTTCAGAAACATTGGTTCTGTTGTATGCGCCAACATTATTTATTTCACCTGTTAAAACCAACTGGTTTTTATATTCCATATAATATGCATTCAATGCCCACCTGATAATTTTTGAATTGTTACGAAATCCCAATTCAATATCATTGAGCGTTTCTGCTTTTGGTCTGCTGGTCGGAGTCGATTGTGTATAATCATCTCTGCTCGGTTCCTTGTGTCCAACACTATAGGAGAAATAAACGCTGGCATTTGAATTTATTTCATAGTGTAACCCGATTTTAGGATTTATGAATCCAAGTGCTACAGTTTGTTGTATGTTCTTCAAACTGTCATCATATCCAAGAAATGAATAATTTACTAAGCGGTATTGCAGATCTGCGTAAACGGAAAATTTTGTTGTTATTGCATAATTCATTTTTGCGAAAATGTTGAAATCTGTTTTGGTTGCAGTGTCTTTGTAATAGTTGTTGTAGAGAGTACTGTTTGCTGCATATTGCGCCCAAATTATTTCTCCGTAATGCAAGCCGTCATATTTATTCCAAGCCCCGCCTATCGTTGCATTCAGTTTTTTGTTGCTGCTGTATGAGGTTGAAAATGTGGTCCCGTAAAAATTATTATCAAGCCACTTTCTTCTTACAAGATCTGTTTGTGAAATGGTATCACCTCCGATAGTAATGTCTTGTAATCCATAGCTGCTAAAAGGTTGTGCTCTTTTGTATTCTTCATAATATCCTTTCCCTTTCGTGAAATGCATTGCCAGATTCATGTTCCAGTTGCGATTAAATTCGTGAGAAAAATGTAATTGGTAATAATCTTGTTTATAATGATCGACCTGATTCTGATATGTAAATTGATTGTATGTTCTGCTATCCGAATTTAACAAATTGAGTGCATCATCCGGAGATAAGCCGTTTCTGATAATGTAATCATTTATTTTCTGAACATCCCCTTTTAATAGGGATTCCGGGATTCCATTCCAGGCTTGATAGGTTTCTTCTAAACCTGAAAACGTTATAAACTTGATGATGGATTTTTTTCCATAATAAGCTCCGGATAAGTAATAGGACTTCAGATCAGAACTTGCACGGTCAATAAATCCATCAGAGGATATTTTTGAAAGACGTGCATCAACTGAAAATTTGTCATTAATTAATCCGGATCCTGCGTTAACGGTATTTTTAAATGTGTTAAATGATCCATATGATGAATTGTATTCGCCATATCCTTTAGGATTTAATTTTGTTGTCTGTATATTTAAGCTACCACCAAAGGCGCCCGCCCCGTT
>JBILYL010000011.1:0-21242 GCA_044377775.1 Bacteroidia bacterium | reverse complement strand
GTTTTTTTGTTAAGAATCTGTTTTTCTTTGTTGATTATCTATCCGAATGATCTGTTTGCCTTAAAATTCCTTGTTTTACTACTAAAGGGCCCCTCAAAAAAGGCAAATGAGCTTGTTCATCCGAGTGTGTATTTTCAGTACGATGGGATGTTTTTTTATTGTTGATGTGGTATATTTCCTTTTATTTAAATCCGGAAAAACAGCCTGTTTTATTTTAAAACGACTAATTTTGTTTTTCTTAAAAAATCAAATAAATGAAGGGGGATTGCTGCATACGGATTTCAAATTTATCCAAAAAATATCCTGGGAATGATTCGTTTGCCCTCAAGGAAATGAATCTGGATATTTTCAATGGAGAAATATTTGGATTATTGGGACCAAACGGAGCTGGAAAAACGACTTTCTTTTCGATCATTTGTGGTTTACTGAATGCGAGTAGCGGTAGCGCTGAAATTGCAGGATACTCGATCAGTAAAGATCTGGAATCCATTAAAAAAATAATTGGTGTGGTTCCCCAGGATATCGCCCTTTATCCAACCTTATCCGGAAGGGACAATCTGCTTTTTATTGGAAGAATGTATGGTCTGAAAGGGAAAGTTTTGAAAGAAAGAGTGCAGGAGTGTTTGTCCAAATTCGGATTTGATAAAAACAGTGATGAACCTGTCAAAAATTATTCCGGTGGAATGAAGCGCAGAATAAATCTGATCGGTGGAATATTACATGACCCCAGTATTTTATTGCTGGATGAACCAACAGTCGGAATGGATGTGCAGACACGAACATCGATGATGGAACATTTAAAGGAACTCAATGTAAATAAAAAGATGACAATTATTTATACGTCCCATTATCTTGAACAAGCCGAATTGTTTTGTGACAGGGTTGCAATCATGGATCAAGGGAAAATACTTTGTTTGGGAAGCCCACTTGATCTGATCCGACAAGAGAATGGAAATGATTTGGAAGATGTGTTTTTAAAATTTACAGGAAGAAAAATAAGGGACTAATATGCATCGATTAATTTCAACCTTAATTAAAGAAGTCAAATTGTTGATCGTTGACAAAACCGGTATCACGGTTCTTTTTGTGATGCCCGTTTTGCTCGTGTTTATTATGACGCTCATTCAACATGAGGCATATAAAAGTCTTTCTCAGTCCGGAATTCCTGTATTGCTAGTTAACAATGACAATGACAGTCTTGGCTTAGCAATCGAAAATGGGTTCAAGAAATTCGGAATTTGTGAACTAACTGTTGATGACGGGACAAAATATAAATCATCCGATGATATTAAAAAGAGAATTGTAGAGGGCGAATTTCTTGCAGCATTAGTGATACCCAAAAATGCAACAAATGTACTGCGTGATAATGTGGCCGAAATGGTGAATGTTTTTTTTGATCAGAAAAGCACAGTAATAAAAGATCCTGAACAAGTGAAAGTAGAGATCATCATCGACCCTACAGCAAATAAATCTTTTGTAATGGCTATCAATAGCGGATTAAAAGAGTTGATCTCTTCCATAAAAACGAAGATATTATTTCAAATAATGGGTGAAAAAATTGCACAGCTGTTAGAATCAGATTCAAAAGCTGTGCTGCCCGAGTCTGATTTTTTTGTTTATGAGGAAGAATATGCTGTCAGAGATCTGAAAAAAACATATCAGCCAAGTGCTGTTCAGCATAACATTCCTGCCTGGGCTATTTTTTCAATATTTTTTATCGTTCTGCCTCTGGCCGGCAGTATCATTTATGAACGTTCGGAAGGAATGTTTATCCGGTTGAGAACATTTCCCGGTAATTATCTTTCAATCTTATCGGGTAAACTTTTGGTTTATTTTTTAGTTGCAATTGTTCAATTTGTAATGATCATCATACTCGGGAAATATGTGATGCCGCTGTTAGGTTTACCTGTTTTAGATATTGGAACGCACTGGTTCGCATTGACCGCACTCACGGTGATGCTATCCTTGGCTGCAGTTAGTTATGGTTTATTGATCGGAACATTATTCAACACGCCACAGCAATCTGCAGTATTTGGCGGTATCAGTATTCTGATCATGTCTGCCCTCGGAGGTATCTGGGTGCCCGTAAATATTATGCCTCCCGTTATGCAAACCATCAGCTCCCTGTCTCCGCTTAACTGGGCACTCACAGGTTATTACGAGTTATTTATTAAGGGTGGCGACTGGTATGCGATCCAATACCAGATTTTAAAACTCGGACTTTTCTTTGTTTTTTCCATCGTGATCTCTTATCGTTTGTACAAACTTAAAACGCGCATTAATTAATTTTTATAATGGAAAAGATTAGCAAAGAGCATATTTGCAATGAACTTCTTTTATTTGTTCAGTCTGCTATTTTAGATAGCTCCGTAAGTATTACTCCTGATACTCTCTTCAGCGATATTGGAATAGATTCCATGTCGATCATTGAATTGGTTTTGTTTATCGAACGGAAATTTGAAGTTGCCATTTCTGAAAAAGACCTGACTCCCGAGAATTTAAAATCCATTCAAACATTGGCCGAATGTACTTTTAAGTATCTTTAATTTATGGATAATTCTAAGCAAATAAACAGTGTTCCCTTAACGGCTGCAGATTGTTTTATTTTGGCCTTAGAAAAACATGATCATCATAAAGGTTTATCCGGCAATACGTGTCGCTATCTGCTGGAACTAGATGGTGAATTAAATGTTGTTGATTTTAAAAACAAAATAACAAATAACAAAGCATCTCACTATCTTGCTTCCCTTTCAATCAATAGAAATGGTTTATTTGCACTCCCCCAATGGGAATCGAAACAAGGGAATAAAATCGAGGTAACTGTTCATGAAGACGATTCATTTCTTCCGGATCTGCTGTTCAACAAAAAAATTTCTGCCGAAAATTCTCCGCTTTTTTCATTTGATATTATTAGAAGAACTGACGGGAATACTGCGCTTATATTTTCCTGGAATCACCTGATCATGGATAGTTATGGAGCAGTATTGTTTCTTAAACAACTAAATGGATCGGAGAGCAGTAGCGGATACATTTCAGATGACACTAAAATTAAATTAAATGTCTCGACACTAAAAGAAGCTGTGAAAGCGAAGTTCTTTTTGTCAGCATCTTCAAAAAAACCAACTTCCGGTGTTAGTCCTGAAACAAGACATCCTGAAGTGGATCAAAAAATAAAAGTGATCCGTTTTACGAAAGAAGAGACGATGCAAATCGATTTGAATGCTCCAAAACTTGGAGCGAAATTCGGACGAAGCCCTTTTTATCTCGCCTGCAGCGCAAGAGCCGTAAGAGAAATTTTGATCCAGCGTAAATCAACGGTCAGTAATTTTTGGATTCCTGTGCCGCAGAATAAACGCAAAAAAGGAGCAGCCGGCCCCCTTTTAGGCAATCACCTGTCCTTTTTGTTTTACAGACTAAATTCTGTGGTGTTGGAATCACTGGAGCTTGCTGTAAAATCAATCAATGATCAAATGGTAGATCAGATCCGGAAAGGTATTCCCCGCGCATACGATGTATTGATGCATTTTTTAAGAAGAGTTCCATCCAGCCTGTATTATCACTTAATAAAGGGTCCGCAAGGAGGTTCGCTTTCCGGATTTTTATTTACGATTGCGGAAGATCATCCCGAAGAGCTTTTAAAATTTAATGGCTTGAACGTGTCTCATGCCTTGAGTTTTCCACCGAATATTTATCCTCCCGGACTAACAGTTGCATTTATGCGGTTTGAAGGTCGATTACAGATAATGGTTTTGTATTACAAGGAAGTGCTTTCCGAATCAGAAATAGTTCATATGGAAAAGCAATTGAAATTTGAATTAATTAATGGTAAAAAATTTATAGAATGATTTCTTTGGAGGCAGATGTTGTAATTGTTGGTGCCGGAATTGCAGGATGTTCTGCGGCAATTGCGGCTGCAAAAGAAAACAAAAAAGTACTTATTATAGAAAAAAGCGATTCACTCGGAGGCAACGCCACGCAAAGTAATGTTGGTACAATTTGCGGTGCGTATTACCGCACATTTTCTGAATATCCCCGAATTGCGGGCTACTCTTTTTCAACAGCTTTTTTGGATAAACTGATTTCTATGTCAGTTGAAAAAACTCCAAAAAATTACCACAAAGGCTTGTATATTCTTTCTTATGAATGGTCCGTTTTGCAGTCTTTTTTAGAAATGGAACTTCTTGCAAATGGCATCCGGATCATGAAGTCGTCCGAAATAATCCGCGTGGATACAAAAATGAATTCTATTAATAGGCTGATAATAGCAAGTGGAGAAGAAAGCTTAGAAATACTTCCTAAGGCCGTAATTGATTGTAGCGGAAACGGAATTGTTTCTCAATTGGCAGGATTAGAAATGATTGCTAGTCCAAGTTATCAATCCGCATCACAAATTTTCAGAGTGAAAGGGGTTTTGTCAGACTCAGAGTTTTCGTTGAATATGTCTTTAAAAAAAACGATGTCAACGTTGGTGAAGAAAAATAACTGGCCACTAAGTTTTAATTATTTGAGTGTTGTTCCCGGCTCATTAAAAAACAAACAAGCGGATTTTAAAATTACATTTCCGGATACGATCACCGATCAAGATGATTGGAACAATGAACTATATTTAAAAGGAAGAACAAGTATTGAAACATTTTTTCCATCTTTAACAGAAGAAGTTGATAGTTTAAGATCCGCATACATCGAAAACATTTTTCCTAAATTGGGAATTCGTACATTACAACGTTCAAAAGGGAAATACATCCTTACTGAATCAGATGTGCTTTCGTGTAAAAAAACGGAATCGGGAATTGCTATTGGAACCTGGCCGATCGAAGAATGGCAAAGTGATGGAAATGTGTCGATGGAATATTTTGAACCGGATGATGGATATATGATTCCTGCTGATTGTCTGATCTCATTTACATTGGATAATTTGTATTTTGCAGGAAAAAATATTTCAGCTACCACAAAAGCAATTGCAAGCGCAAGAGTGATGGGAACTTGTTTGCAAACCGGCTACGCGGCAGGTAAAATAGCAACGTGTGAAACATCAGATGAGCAGAAAGAAATGATCGCTTTATTAAATAAAGAATTATTATTTGGCAATGAATAATATATATAACACATTAATTAATGCAGCAAAAAACTGGCCCGATCAAACGGCTATTTTTGATGAATATGGTTCATTAACATATTCTGAATTATTTGAACAAACAGAATTGCTAAAAGATTATTTGAAAAGCAGGGGTGTAAGTTCTGGAATTGGTGTAGGGATTATTACCAATAACAGTCGTTATTTTATTATTTCTTTATATGCAAGTGTTGGCTGTAATGCCGTTGCAATGCCAATTTCTCATCAACAAAAAGAACGTGAAATTATCAATGCACTGGAGGATGCGAAAATTCATCTGATTATTTCTGATGCTGAACAACATGCTTCTGTCGGAGAAAACTGCAAAAGAATTTCACTTTTTGATAGTCCGCTTTTTATCAGTCAAACAAAAAGATCTGAAAAAGATCCTGTTGTTGATTTTATTGAAGATATCGCTTTTATGCGTTTTACCTCGGGCACTACAGGTAAAGCCAAGGGTGTGCTGATTTCACATACTTCCGCATTGGAAAGGGTGGATGCGGCCAATGAGTTGCTTCAGCTTTCTGAGAACGACAGAGTTGTTTGGGTGCTTCCAATGGCATATCATTTTGTTGTTTCCATTGTTTTGTATATAAAGTATGGCGTTGGAATTATTATTAACACTAATTTTCTTGCCGAAAGTATTATCGAAAGTGTTCTGGATAAAAAGGGAACATTTTTATATGCTTCGCCAATGCATATTAAACTTTTAGCCTCCTACGCACCCAAGATCGAGCTTCCGGGTTTATCAAAAGTTGTTTCCACTACAACTGCTATTAGTGCAGAAGTTTGTAATGCTTTCGAAAAAAAATATTCAATTCCTGTTAGTCAGGCATATGGTATTATTGAAATTGGTTTACCGATACTTAATTTGAAACGATCTAAAGATTTTCCGGAAGCAGTCGGTTATGCGCTTCCTGCTTATGATGTTGTGATTTTAGATGCAGATATGAATCCCTTGCCTGATGATGAGATCGGACTTTTAGGTATAAAGGGTCCGGGAATGTTTGATGGATATTTGAGCCCGCCAACCTTAAAAAATGACGTATTAAAAAATGGTTGGTTCATGACCGGTGATTATGCTGTCCGCAAAAAAGATGGCTTAATAATCATTAAAGGAAGAGAAAAGAATGTGATCAACATTTCGGGAAATAAAGTTTTCCCGAATGAGATCGAGGAGATTATCAATACATATAAAGGAGTAAAAAACTCGAAAGCATTTGCGAAGGTTCACCCCTTGATGGGTGAAGTTGTTGCGGTGGAAATTGAAGTTGAAAAAAATCAGGAAATTGATAAGGAAGCACTAATCAGATATTGCAGAAAAGAATTATCTGCTTTCAAGTTGCCACAATTCATTACGATTGTTGATGAAATTGAATTGACGGGCAGCGGTAAAATAAAAAGAGTTTAGACTTATTACTTATTTGTTTTTGTCATATCCGAAAGCATCAAAGAAGAACGCCCATTTTTCTTTGATTTGGCTCTTTGTTTTTTCAGACAAACCGGAGTATAAATTGTTTTGATAGTTTTTGACAGACTGAACTTCCTCATTTAAAAACGGACGGGCTTTTTCGAAATCACCTAAATTCAGATGCGCATAAATTTTCTGTGTGTATTCAATCGGTGAAGACACAAAGTCCGAATAAGAGACTTCAAACAATTGTTTTTCCGGAATTATTGATCTCTCCTTTAAATATTTTCGGTACATCTTTTCATAGGAATAAAGGATGTAGTCTTCTATAAATTTATTTTCTACTTTTTGAAAGCCAAGCAAAGGAAGTATTTTTTCATATAATTTTTCATTCGATTGATACACTTCAAATGGGTCGCGGTGGATATGAATGAAACATGCGTCCGGATACAATTCAAGTATTTCTTTAACTCTTCCTGTGTTTGCCGGACTCTTTAGTAAAATTCTTTTGCCTGTATGTTTATAGTTTAATTTTTTTACAAAAAAGGATAATTTGTTTTTCCAATGCGAAAGGATTTCCGGACCCCCTTTTTCAAAAGTTACTGTTTCATCAAAAACCCTATAAATACTTTTTGGAAAATAAAAGCCATGCACTATAGAGGTATTGCTGATGTTTCCCATTGCAAATTCTTCTTCCTTGGGTTTTTCAGCACCTGCCTTTACATTGTCCTGCGGTCTTGTTTCGGGCATCGCCATCTCAAGGATCTTAGTCGTGAATTTTCCAATGCTTAAAAATGTATTCGGGATAAGTGCCTCGTTGGTTGAGCAGAATGAAAAAGCCGGATCTTTACTTAATACATAATGTAAATAAGTTGTTCCGCTTCTCGGATGACCCAAAATAAAGATCGGACTTTTTACAATTGTGTTTTTAATCTTTCTATTATAACGCAGCGATTCATATAATTGAAAAGGAATATTTATAAGAATGTTACCTGTCAAAAAGAGCACTTTGGGTAAAAAACGAATATCAATCGCAAGTTTGTTTTTGATCAACAGCCTGATCCAAACGGCCATACTCATTCCTAAAGCAGTATGGGTAGTTAAATTAAGATAGTTTTTTTTGCTGTATTTTATATTCATTTCAAATGCATATTTAAAAATTCCCTTAAACAATTTCAAACATCACTTCTGACGTTTTATATCTATGGCTTTAAGGAAGGCAAATATACAAATTTATAAGGCATGCATTTTATTTTAACGCCCGATACAAAACACTTTTAAGGAGACTTGATTTTGAATGAAATCGGAAATATTCATCATAATCAGGCTCTTTTTTCCTATTTTTACAGCATCATTTGACGGAACTTATTTTAAATTAATGACCTTACTAAAACGCTGTTTGTTTTTTTTTGTGGCTTTATCGTCAGTTGTTTCGTTTGGTTATTCTCAAACAACCACAGTTGAAGGTTTTATTTTAGAAAAAGGGAGCAAAGAATCAATTCCTTTTGTTCACATTTTTTTTAAAGGAACCCAAATTGGAACAACAAGCGATACTTCCGGCTATTTCATAGCCACGATCAATACCGTAGATTTAAAAGAAGATTCACTTATTATTTCTTCCTTAGGCTACTTCACTCAAAAGATTGGATTTAAAGTTAATCAACGTCAAAAAGTAACGGTAGAAATTTCACCGCAATTTTATCAACTTAATGAATTTGTTGTAAGGCCGGGTGAAAATCCTGCTTGGCGTATACTCAGGAGAATCATCGATAATAAAGGAAAGAATAACCCGGATAATAAAGTAAACTATTTCTGTGAAGAGTATTCGAAAATCCGGTTTGATCTCAATCATTTTACAGATAAAATAAAGAAGAATATTTTACTTCGCCCTTTTGATTTTATTTGGAATAATGTTGATACGACTACTGATGGAATTACCTACTTGCCGGTACTGCTCATTGAAAAAGTAGTGGAACATTATTATAAGAGTTCCCCAAACGAAAGAAAAGATTATGTTACGGCCGTAAACACAACAGGTTTGGAGGGGCCGAAGATAATGAAGTTTGTGGAAGATCTTTATCAGGCGCCCAATTTTTACGACAACTATGTCACCATTTTAGACAAGAGTTTTCCTAGTCCGTTAAATGATAATTATAAATTCAATTATAAATTTTATTTAACTGACAGTCTCGGTAAAGGCTTAGACAAAGTATATAAAATTACATTTTTGCCGAAGCAGAAAAGAGATCTTGCCTTCATTGGAGAAATGATCATTGATTCCGCAGATGCTGCTCTCAAAGAGATAACTGTTCGGTTCGATATCATGGCCAATGTTAATTTTGTCCGTAGTTTCTGGATCAACCAAAAGTATGAACGGATGACTTCTCCCCATTGGATGCTCACCGAATCGGATGTGATAGGCGACTTTACAGTGGTAGAAAATTCCTCCGATCTGACCGGTTTTTTTGGTCGTAAAAATGCCAGCTTTACAAATTATCAGATTGATACCCTTTTACCTAAAAAGATCTTCAAGGGAAGCAGCATTGTTGTTGAATCGGATAGTTCAGCTCTCAAATCAGAGGATTACTGGAAGCAAGCACGTCATTTTGATTTGTCTGAAGAGGACAAAGGCGTATTTAAAATGGCCGATCAATTGGAAGATGACCCCCGGTTTATTCTGAGAAAAAATATTGTTAAAGGAATCGCTACAGGTTATTACCCAATTCTGTCAATTGACATCGGGGATATTTATTCCTTTTACAGTTATAACAATATCGAAAAATCAAGAATGAAGTTGGGATTCAAAACCAATGACCGTCTCTCAGGTCCTTTATCATTATCAACATATGTAGCGTATGGAACATTGGATGAAAAATGGAAATATAAAATTAATCCCGAATTAAATTTTGGCCGTACAAAAAAAATAAAAAGCAAATTGGGAATTTATTACCGTGACGATATTGAACAACTCAGCAGAAGTTTTAATAACATCGAATTGGATCATGTATTGTCTTCTTTTATTCAGGTTGGAACAACAAATGCCTCCAAAAATTATGTGAGGGATTTTAATCTTTATTTTGAAAATAACTGGACTACCGGGCTTGCAACTAAACTGAATTATTTTAATTCGGTTATCACACCCGTAAATAATGGTTTTTTTAAATCTCTTGAAGAGAACGATCAGTTGGACAGCACCTCGAATTATTTTACTTCAGGTATTGATCTTACGTTAAAATACAGCTGGCAGAACAAAGATGTGAATGGCAATTTTTATAATAAAGATGATTATAAAAATACCTTTAAAAAATTCCCCGACATTGCCGTTCAGTGGAAATTAGCAGATAAAATTCTTGGATCAGAATTCAATTTTCAGAAACTAAAGATCTCCTTTAAACAGCAGATTAGAACTCAGAAATTGGGCTATTTTAAATATTATATTGAAGCAGGTAAAACATTCAACACGGTTCCTTATACATATTTGGATCTTCCTTTCGCAAATCAACTCGTTATCATGGATGAGTATGCATTTAATTTAATGAATTTTCTGGAGTACGCCTCCGATCAATATGTTTCGGTTCACCTGGAACAACATATCGAAGGTTTGTTGTTAGATAGAATTCCTTTGATCAACAAATTAAAATGGAGAAACTTTGTTTTCGCTAAAGGGTATTTCGGAACGATAAGTGATGCTAATTACAATGCTCATTATCTGTTTCCTGAAAACCTGAATAAAATAAATGAACCTTATTATGAAGTTGGTTTTGGAATTGAAAATATTTTCAAAATTTCAAGAATCGACTTTATCTGGCGAATGACCGATGTTTACAATCCTGGTGTTTATTACTTTATTGTAAAACCTTCTTTTAAGTTTTCCTTTTAAACAATTGTTATTTTTTGATGTTAATTTTTAAACCGGTAACTGCTGCTCATCACTATTGCATTGCCATTTAATTCACACCCTTTTATTCTTTATATATATGAATAATTCAACTGTGCTAAAGTTAAATGAGGCGGAAACTTTCGCCAATCAATTGTTTGCCGTTGCTGAGCAGCGGAACTTTTTTTCGCCCGGACGGACAGAAAAGGAAATAAATACGAAACTTTACGATCTGGCATTTGAACTGTTCGGTATCAAAAAATTCTGGCACAAGCGAATCGTGAGGTCCGGAAAAAACACCTTATTTCCATACAAAGAGAATCCTCCGGATTTAATCGTTAATGATGATGATATTTTATTTGTTGATTTCGGACCAGTGTTTGAAGATTGGGAAGCGGATGTTGGTAACACATATGTGATCGGAACAAATGCCGATAAATTAAAATTGAAAAAAGATGTTGAGCATGCCTGGGCTGAAGGAAGGGCATTCTATCTGAAAAACAAAGATGTTTTGACAGGTGCTGATTTTTATGATTATACAAAAAAACTTGCTTCTGAATATGGATGGGACTATGGCAATGTACATTGTGGTCATTTGATCGGAAACTTCCCTCACGAACAAATTATTGGTGAGGAACTGATCAACTATATTCACCCCGAAAATTGTCATCGAATGGCTGAAAAGGATCAGCATGGAAATGAACGTTTCTGGATCTATGAAATTCACTTTATCGATACACAAAAAGAAATTGGTGGATTTTACGAACGTTTTTTAATCTGATAATTAACGAAACAATGAATATGAAAAAGGTTGTATTAATTACTGGAGCATCTGCCGGAATTGGAAAAGAAACCGCTAAATTGCTTGCAGGTGAAGGGTTTGTTGTTTACGCTGCAGCGCGAAGAATAGATAAAATGCAGAATCTGAAAGCCTTGGGAATAAAACTTCTGCAAATGGATATTACCCTTGACGATTCAGTTACAAAGGCTGTTGAGGAAATTATGTCAAACGAAAAACAAATTGATGTTTTGGTTAATAATGCCGGATATGGCTCCTACGGCTCTTTGGAAGATGTAGCATTGTCTGAAGCCAGGTATCAATTTGAGGTTAATATATTTGGACTGGCACGATTAACACAACTGATTCTTCCACATATGCGCGAGAAAAGAGCAGGGAAGATCATCAATATTTCTTCAATGGGTGGAAAATTTGGTGAACCTCATGGTGCATGGTATCATGCTACTAAATATGCTGTGGAAGGCTTAAGCGATTGTTTGCGCATGGAGTTAAAACAGTTTGGGATAGATGTCGTAATCATTGAACCGGGTGCAATTTTAACGGAGTGGAATTCCATTGCCCGTGAAAATCTGATGAATGTTTCCGGGAATACTGCTTATGCTGATCTGGCTAAAAAACATGTCAGGCTGCTTGCAAAAGCAGACGCAAGAGGTTCTCATCCGATTGTGATCGCTAAAACAATTGTTAAGGCCGCTTTGGCAAATAAACCTAAAGTAAGATACGCTGCGGGAGCTGGAGCCAGATTGATCTTGTTCCTGAAAACGATACTTCCCGACAGGCTGTTCGATGCGTTAATGTTAAGCCAAATGAAATAAATACCGGCAATAGTTGTTATCTTCTGCTCGTTTTTTTATTTAGCTGCAGATGGGCTTTATTACTATTTCTGTTGTATTTCTTCGTAACTTTACATCCCTTTAAAATCGAATTTTATACATTCATTTATTCATGAGCAAGCCGAGTTTTGATGAAATTTATATGGAGTTGGCAGTAAATCTTGCCAAACGTTCCCATTGCGTAAAAGCGCAAGTTGGTGCGGTTCTCACAAAAGATACCCGCATAGTTTCTCTGGGATACAACGGTCCACCGGCCGGAACACATAATTGTGATATCGAATGGCCTCAGGAAGGCTGCCCGCGTGATAGTAAAGGCAGTTGTTCATTAGCATTACATGCAGAACAAAATGCGATACTTTATGCATCTAAAAATAATGTTACAATTGAAGGATCCACTTTGTATGTTACACTTTCCCCTTGTATTTCCTGTGCTCGTGTTATATATACAACCGGGATAAAGAAGGTTTATTACCTGAATTCGTATGCTGATTTTAAAGGACTTAAAAGTGATGAAGGAGTTGATTTTCTGCAAAAATTTGGCGTGGAAGTTGTCCGTTATTCAAAAAAATTGCCTACTGTTTAATCGACTCTTGAAACATGAACCGTCCTAAATTCTATATTTATTTGCCCATCATATTTTCCCTGGTTCTTATTTTGGGAATTTTTATCGGTACTACTTTCAGTCTGAAAAAACAAAACGGCACAATCGCTGTCGATGGGGATAGCCGATACAGTAAAGTAGATCAGATCTTAAGATATATTCAGGAACAATATGTGGATACGATCAATTCGAAAGAGTTGGTGGACAAAACAATCATTTCTCTGCTTGCTAATCTGGATCCCCATTCAAGTTATATCACTGCCGCTGAGTTAACAGCAAGCAACGAACCTTTGCAAGGTAATTTCGAAGGTATTGGTGTTGAATTTAATATTGTAGAAGACACCATTCGCGTTATTTCGGCTATTGCCGGAGGCCCATCTGAAATGGTAGGCGTGCAGGCTGGCGATAAAATAATTAAAGTAGATGGAAAGACCGTTGCCGGAGTGAAGATTACGAACAAACAGGTAATGGAAAATCTGAAAGGGAAAGGCGGAACGAAAGTGAAAGTAAGCATGATGAGAAGAGGAAAGCGCGGACTAATCGACTTTACAATTACACGAGGAACAATTCCGATTTATAGTATCGATGTTGCGTATATGGTTTCTCCTAAAATAGGATATATTAAAATAAGCAGATTTGGTGCAACAACCTTTGACGAGTATTTGAGCGCATTCGAAAAATTACAAATGAAAGGGATGCAGCAGTTGATAATCGATTTGCGTGGTAATGGAGGAGGATATTTGAATACAGCGGTTGACCTTGCCGATGAATTTTTAGGTGCAGGCAAGGAAATCGTTTATACTATCGGTAAAGCGCGTCCGCGGAAGGATTACAAAGCAACACAAAAAGGAAGTTTTGAAAATGGAAAATTAACGGTTCTGATTGACGATGGTTCCGCTTCAGCCAGTGAAATTTTAGCGGGAGCTTTGCAAGATAACGACAGAGCAACTATTGTTGGAAGAAGATCATTTGGAAAAGGTCTGGTTCAGGAACAAAGCGAATTTTCCGATAGTTCTGCCATTCGTCTTACCATTGCGCGATATTATACCCCAACCGGCAGATGTATCCAAAAATCTTATTCAGAAGGATTGGATGCTTACTATGAAGAAGAAAATAATCGCTATGCTAACGGAGAACTAGAGAGTGCCGATAGTATTAAAATTACCGACTCAATAAAGTTCACAACTCCTTCTGGAAGGGTTGTATATGGCGGTGGTGGAATTATTCCCGATGTATTTGTAGGACTTGATACCACCGGCCGCTCACTTTATTTAACAGAGATCTTGTTTTCAGGTGTATTGAATGATTTCGCTTTCGAATATTCAGATAAAGAACGATTGAAACTTAAGGGATACAAAACCGTAGATAATTTTAATAGATCATTTCAGATTACGCCTGCTATACTGATTGAATTTATTGTTTACGCTGAGAAGAACAAGATCAAACGGAATGATAAGGATCTGGCGATCTCGGAAAAGATCCTTAAAAATCAGTTGAAGGCATTGATTGCAAGAAATATTTTTAACGGGGAAGGTTTTTACCAGGTAATTCAAAGTCAGGACAATGTTCTGAAAAAGGCAATCGAACTCATGAAATAACAATTTAGGCAATAAAAAAACCTCTTACAAATGAATGTAAGAGGTTTTTTTATGTTTTCAATTCACTAATTAGTGAGCAGCTTCAGTTGAAGTTGCAGCAGAATCAGGAGTTGCTGTAGAGTCAGGAGCTACTTCAGTTGAAACAGCAGCGCTAGCAGCATTGAATAAAGAATCCATTTTTGCTTTTGCTTCAGCTTCCATTTTAGCTTGTTCTTCAGCAGATGGTCCGCATGACATGATGCTTAATGCACCAGCAACGAACAATAAAGAAAATAATTTTTTCATTTTGGTTTGTTTTTGTTTTATTAATACTAGTATCTGGCGCAAAGGTAGTTAAAAATCAACATCTTCAAAATGTAAAATGAATCTTCCCGATAATTATTTAAACAAAACAATGTTAAGAACCTCAAAAAAGGATGATTCTTTACACTGCATTTTACAAAATTGCCGCATAAAAAGACATATCTTTGTAGCTCAAATAATCAAAAATTAACCTTTTAAAAACGATAAATATGGCTTTCGAATTAC
This sequence comes from Bacteroidia bacterium, assembly GCA_044377775.1. Classification (GTDB taxonomy): domain Bacteria; phylum Bacteroidota; class Bacteroidia; order 2-12-FULL-35-15; family 2-12-FULL-35-15; genus 2-12-FULL-35-15. The sequence goes on along the minus strand of JBILYL010000011.1, from coordinate 6,482 downwards.
CTAAATTACCTTATGCATACAATGCACTGGAGCCTCATATAGATGCTCTGACGATGGAGATCCATCATTCAAAACACCACCAGGCATATGTTACAAACGTAAATGCAGCTATCGCTGGTTCTGATACTGAAAAATTAAGCATTGAGGAGATCTGTAATAACATATCAAAATACCCGATGGCAGTCAGAAATAATGGTGGCGGACACTTTAATCACTCACTTTTTTGGTCAATAATGGCTCCAAATGCCGGTGGTGAACCTACAGGGGAATTAGCCGCAGCTATCAATAGCGCATTCGGATCTTTTGCTGAATTCAAAACATTATTTTCTACCGCTGGTACAACTCGTTTTGGCTCCGGATGGGCTTGGTTAATAGTGGCAGACGGAAAACTGGCTGTATGTTCAACTCCCAATCAGGATAACCCTTTAATGGATATTGCTGAAGTAAAGGGAACTCCGATCTTAGCGATGGATGTTTGGGAACATGCTTATTATTTAAAATATCAGAATAAACGTCCCGACTATATCGCTGCATTTTGGAGCGTTGTTAATTGGGCGGAAGTTTCTAAGCGTTTTAACGAAGCAAAATAATTGTAATTAATACAGAAGGGGATGCATTTTAAACATCCCCTTTTTTATGCTTTCATAATGTTGAAATACTCGAAACTGATCCTTTTGTTGTCTTTTGTTTTTCTTGCCGCCCGCTGCGCAACTTCAAATACAATTGTATCAAAGCAACAACATCTTGACCTCCCTGGCAACATTTTCTTTGCATCCGCTGACACAGTTTTTTTTAGTCATGATCTCATCGGTGTGGATACACTGATTCAAAAAGACAATAAAAAGGATAAAAGCAGGAAGAAATTTGTTTCTGCACTTTTTGCATTTCCATTTCCTTTTGGATTCATGGGTGCGCATCGCGTCATGCTGGGAACAAAACCCTGGGTACCTGTTGTATATGTTGTTACCTTTGGCGGATGTTTTGGTGTGATTCCTCTGATCGATTTTTTTGTGATCACTTTTTCTAAGGATATTTCGAAATATGAGGACAATCCGGCCATTTTCATGTGGCTCAAGTAGTGTATCTTTAATGAAATTATTTAATAGATGAAGGTAGGTTTGTTTTTTGGTTCGTTTAATCCGGTTCATGTCGGACATATGGTTATCGCTAATTATATGCTCACATATACTGATCTGGATCGTGTTTGGTTTATTGTTTCACCTCACAATCCCTTAAAACAAAAGAATACGCTTTTGGACGAAAAGCAACGATTACAAATGGTGCAGCTTGCCATTGGAGATAATACCAAAATGAAGGCAAGTGATATTGAATTTAAATTGCCGCAACCTTCCTATACAATAAATACCCTTGCTTATCTAAAAGAAAAATATCCCAAAAGCGAATTTGTTCTGATCATGGGGAGCGATAATCTGGAAAGTTTTCACAAATGGAAAAATGCGGAAGAAATTCTAAAACACCACGAATTATACGTATACCAGCGACCGGAAAACCGGAAGACAGCGTTGATGAATCATAAAAAGGTCAAATTTTTTGATGCTCCTTTAATGGAATTATCCTCGACTGCCATCAGAACGGCTGTGAAAGAGAAAAAGGATGTTCGTTATTTTGTTCCTCCGGCTGTATGGGAATACATGCGTGAAATGCATTTTTATGAAAAATAAAAATTCGATTGTACAATCATTGTTTTTGAGATTCGCCCAAAAAAAAGTCAGGAGTATTTAACTCCTGACATTTTTAAATAATTTACGAACCTCTTAGTTCGAAGCACCCAGATCAAATTTTAAAGCATCCTCAAAGGCCATTTCTGTGTCGCCTTCAGCAACAATACCGTGTCCGATAGTTAATCCGGTTTCTTTTGCAGGAATCACCTTTTTGTTCGCTTTTAAGCTCGCAACAGATGTAATGCTTAGTCCGTTTAACTCCAGTTTAAGTTCTTTTAAACACATACCCAAAGCAATCGCTTTTGTTGTATTTGTTATTATGAACTCCAAATCGAAATCGTCATTTGATTTTGATTTCAAGGTAAAGTCGATTTTGTTTTCGATGCAGTATTCAATCAATGGAGAAAGACTTTTTTTCTTCATTGTTACTGTTGGTGTAGCTTCGTTCATAAAACTCATGGCAAATTTTTTTAAATCGTTTGAATAATTGTACTTAATAAACAGTATAAATTTAAACTATTAATCATGGAAAAGGAAGGCAAAAATATTAACAGCCGGCAAAGGACTTGTTGAAGAAATGTTGATAAACGGGTTTTTGAAAATAATGATAAAAAAGGAGCAAAAAGGCCTGTTTTTATCAAAGTTGAATAAAAAACAGATCTTTTTGCTCCTTTTTGATAGAAATTGAGCCGGGGTAAAATTAGTTTTTAACCATGCTAAGTAAAGAATCAAAGATCCAGCGACCGTCAATATTGCTTAATTCGCCATCCGTAGCTCTTTCGGGGTGAGGCATCATTCCAAACACATTTTTTCCCGCGTTGCAGACACCGGCAATATTTTCGATTGCTCCATTCGGATTAGCAGCATCAGTAACATTTCCATTTTCATCGCAATAGCGGAAAATTATCTGACCATTTTCATTTAACTGTTTTATAGTTTCCGCATCCGCATAATATTTTCCTTCGCCATGAGCGATCGGAATTTTTAGTGCTTTACTTGCAGGAACTTCAGACGTAATTAGTGTAGAATTATTTTCAGCCTTGATAAATACATTTTTACAAATGAATTTCCGGTCGTTATTGTGTAAAAGTGCACCCGGTACTAAGCCTGCTTCGCATAAGATTTGAAAACCATTACATACACCAAGCACATATCCGCCCTTATTTGCAAATTCAATTACCTTTTCCATGATTGGCGAAAAACGCGCGATTGCTCCCGAACGAAGGTAGTCGCCATAGGAGAATCCTCCAGGAAGTACTATAAAGTCACATCCTTTCAGATCAGTATCTTTATGCCACAATTCAACCACTTCCTGTCCCATGATGTCTCTTAAAACATAGATCATATCCTGATCACAATTCGATCCGGGAAAAATAACAACTCCAAATTTGCTCATAATAGTAATTATAAAAATTGAGGTGTAAAGTTAGAAATAAAATAAGCCTAAATGCGGTTTCTTGATAGATTGTTCAAAAAATCTAAGCCAGCAAATTGATAAAAAGGGAGGTCAGTAACAGTAGAAACAAAAATTCGGCCCACCACACTTTTTTTATGTTTGAAAAATAATTTGCACAAAATACCGCCCCGGGAATGGCCAATGCTGAAAAATATTTTGTGGAAATTTCGGGAGCAAGGCTGATCGATAAGGCTGAGAAAAAGAAAAACCAGACAAGAAAAATGATTGATTTCTTTGTGCGCTGAGACCCTATTTCACCACCCAGAAGGATCTTTCCCATTGATAATAAAAGTAAAAGCCAGCCAAACCCAATCATAAAATAAAAACTTTTTGAGTTGTCAAGATTTTGCTTTTCTCTTAGAAACGAGTAAAACATCTTATCATAAAAGAGGTAATCTAAAATGTCGTACCAGAAATAATAGGTGATCACAAATAAGTAGGGGATTGCTGCACCCAAAAAGGATATCAACCACTCCCGCCAGCTAAACGGACGCAAAATAATTAATCCGACACCCAAAAGGGGTAAAAAAACGATGAAGGGGAAATAAAAAAGTGTCGCGACAGAAATAAGCATTCCCGCGTCAAAAGCCTGTGAAAAAGCATTGTCTTTACGATAGGAACTTAACAGTTTATGAACGGCAAATAATATGAACAGATTTCCGAATAACAGTGGGTGAAGCGTGAGCATCGCCTTGTTGTTGCTCATAAAAATGATATAAAAAAGTGCAGGAAGGTAACTTTGTTTAGCTAAAACTTCATTTTCATTTACAATGTAATTCAGTAAAAATGCCTCCGAAATTACCAGAATAAGTCCTATAAGCGGGGATAACCAAGTAACATTAATAAAAATCCCGGCTACCATTTCATAGAATGGCATCGCGTGTTTAACCGGTATGACGATCGGATCGAAAAACCCAAAAACCCAGATTACAATAGCAATCAGGGGTAAAAAAAGCAATGCAGAGGCATTATTGGATTTAAAAAATCGTATGATCATAATTTCAAAGGCTAAAATTAGCTTAAAAAATTATTGATTTTGAATAAAATTTGTACATTTGAGGGCAATAAAACAAAAAATAACTATTATGACTTGGACAGATATTTTTAACGGATTAGGACATTTTTTTCAATGGACTTTTAAATTCATGGAAGCATTGGGCAATGGACCTAACGTGATTTTTTGGATTATCATTGTATCTCTTCTTTTTGTTTGGTTGCGTATGCAAGCTAAATTTAACAAGGAAGCTGATAAGAACGGCACTTTAAAATAATATTTAATTTTATATATAAGCTCCTCATTCCGAAAAATCGGATTGAGGAGCTTTTTATATCATACCATCCTGATTTTTTGGGAATATGAGGAAAGAACCACATTTACTTCCATTCAACCGATTTAAAAAGAAGAGCCCTTACACATTTATGTAAGGGCTCTTCTTTTATTGTTTTTGATCAAACCTTTTATTTGTAATAGACTTCCAGGTCTTTCCCGATATCTCTTCTGTAATATTTGTTTTTATATTGAATGCGTTCAGCATTTGCGAATGATTTTTTTAGTGCTTCTTCCATAGTATTTCCAAAGGAAGTAATTGCAATAACTCTTCCTCCGTTAGTTACTACATTGTTGCCATCTTGTTTTGTCCCCGCATGAAAGGCAATACTTCCTTCCACCAATTCCAGTCCGGACAATACATCTCCTTTTTCATATGCTTCAGGATATCCACCGGCAACCATCATAACGGTTGTTGCAAAGCGTTCATCCACCTCAAAGGTTTTATCCTTCAAGTTGCCATCTCCAACTCCTTCAAACAGATCCAGCAGATCAGACTTGATCCTCGGAATTACTGCTTCCGTTTCAGGATCGCCCATCCGTACATTGTATTCTATCACTTGGGGATCACCATTGTTATTCATTAAACCAATAAAAATAAATCCTTTGTAAACAATCCCTTCCTTTTTTAAACCATTTATCGTTGGAATGATCACGCGCTCTTCTACTTTTTTAATAAACGCTTCATCAGCAAATGGAACAGGAGATATTGCGCCCATCCCGCCTGTATTTAATCCTTTATCGCCTTCACCAATTCTTTTATAATCTTTTGCCGATGGTAATATTTTGTAGGAATTTCCATCCGTCAATACAAAGACAGAAAGTTCAATTCCTTTTAAAAACTCCTCAATCACAACCTTTGCAGATGCTGCACCAAACTTAGCGTTGGCAAGCATTTCGGTCAACTCTTCTTTCGCTTCAGCTAAAGTAGTTGGGATAACAACCCCCTTTCCTGCAGCTAATCCATCCGCTTTTAAAACATATGGCGGTTCTAGTGTTTCTAAAAAAGCCAGTCCTGCAGCCAATGTTTCTTTTGTGAATGTCTCGTATCGTGCGGTTGGAATGTTATGGCGAATCATGAATTGTTTTGAAAAATCCTTGCTTCCTTCCAATTGCGCTCCCGCCTTTTGAGGGCCGATCACAGGAATTTTTTTTAATTGAATGTCAGCCTCAAAATAATCGAAAATACCTTTTACCAAAGGGTCTTCCGGACCCACAACAACCATGTTAATGTGGTTCTCCAGAACAAACTTTTTTATTGCTTCGAAATCCGTTACAGAGATCTCTACATTCGTTCCAACGCTTGCTGTTCCTGCGTTCCCGGGAGCAATATATAATTTTTTTAATTTTTTACTTTGAGCTAATTTCCATGCGAATGCATGTTCGCGTCCACCCGACCCCAGAATTAAAATATTCATAGTGATAATTTTTTTGCAAAGAAACGAAAAAAGACTTCACTCTTTACTCCTGCGAGATGTTTTGCGTGTTTTTTATTGTTGTATTCATTGAGCTGCATTTCTACGTTTCAACGGATGCAGGAATAATTCGTCTGGTATTTAAAAAACTCAGACGAAGCAACGGTTCTTTGAAAACCCTTTTGGATTATCTTTGTCGTATGATTCTTCAACCCAAAATATTTGATCTGTCAAAAGTCATTGCGGCACAAAGTACGCGCAATGGCGGAGTTAGTCAAGCACCATTCCTTTCACTGAATTTGGGTTTGTCTGTGAATGATGATGAGCAAAATGTATGGAAGAACAGAGAGTTGTTTTTTGGAAAATTAGGGATAGATATTAAAGATGTTTCCAGGTGTTACCAGGTGCATGGTGCTGAGGTGTTAATCGTTACTCAGCCTGTTACAAACGATAAATACGATGCACAAATCACGAATATTCCAGGTGTGTTTTTGGCCGTTTCAATTGCTGATTGTACTCCCGTTTTGATTCATGATACAAAAAATAATGCTGTTGCAGCCATTCATGCAGGCTGGCGTGGAACCGCAGCGAAAATTGTTGAG